>CAYOHD010000001.1:0-9990 GCA_964403705.1 uncultured Bdellovibrionales bacterium
CTTTTCAAACTCTCTCTTCTCTGCTAACTTTTTAAAATAGTTTAAGGGGGTCCTTGATCCTCCAGTAAAATCAGACAACTCGAGCCCTGCACTTTGAATCAATTGAATAGCACGCTTACCAATATCTGAACCTCTGCTTTCGTAATCATTAATTACTTGGTTTAAGGCATCAATGTAACTTATTAATGCCTTTTTATCATTTAACGTATGTGCAAGACCACTCCTATTAAGTCTGTATGCCTCTTTAAACAATTCACTTGCAAATCCTTTGATAGCCGATCTAATATCCCAGCCGTTCCCATTCTCTATTGTATTCAAAGAAAATGTAATCAACCAGTTCAAGATATCTTTGTTTTCATCGTTACCAAGTTCTAGAATCAGGTTATCGATTGCCTGCTCTAAGATAAAAGACTCATCAACCTCTACGCTATAAGCACTATTTTTCCCTATCTCCCTTGCAAAAGAGCGCATTGTTTGCTGAAAAAATTTATCGATTGTACTAACTGAAAAAGCAGAGTAGTCGTGAAGAATCGCAACTAATACATTTCTTGCCTTCTCTCTTATTCGCCTCTCATTCTCTTTAGGGTCATCGCTAAAATTGAATTTTTCGCACAAAAAGGGGATAAAGTCGCTCTTTTTTGACTCATCAGAAAGTTTATCCAACTCCTCAATGATTCTCCGTTTCATCTCCTCTGTAGCCTTATTTGTAAAGGTTACAGCCAAGATATGCTCTGGTCGCACTTGTTTTTCAGCCAAGAGATATGCGATACGATGAGTCAGTGTTTTCGTTTTTCCTGATCCAGCTCCCGCCAAAATCAATACCGGTCCTTCAATATGAAGTACCGCTCGCATCTGCTCTTCATTTAAACCTTTTTCCCAAAAACGCATCTTCTTTGAGTAAAAAACATGCCCTCGTCAACTCCGGGCACAAAGTGTATTGTACCAGCACTCACGCAGTCTATCAATTCGCATTACTCATCCTAAGAATTCCCTCTTTTGCCACTATTTGTCAGCAATACACGATTTCAGATACACTTTCCATATATCCGACACTGAGAGCTCTCTTTCCGCAAAAACGATCTTACTTCTTTTCTCATATCTATGACACACATCCTTCGTCGTATTATCCGCGCCATTGAACAGGAGCCCTTCTCTCTCCCCTTCTTTTGCGTTGCCTTCCTGGCTCTTATCGTTTGCCGAATTGGTGTCGAAAGTTTTCTCGGTTTTTTTGCTCCCCAATCACTTTCTTTCCTCTTTTTCGAATTTACGCATACCTTCCTCTTTTTTCTCACTGCATTTTTCTTTCTCATCCCCGTCATTCGATTTGCAGGCGCTCGATCGCTTACAAGTGCCGCGCATCTTCTTCTCTTCGGTTTTCTCATTATTCTTACTCCGCCGGTCATCGACACACTCGTCTTTCAAGGAAGTAATTTTTGGAGTTTTTACAAATTTGATAGTCTCCAGGGTCTTATACTGAGATTTTTTACCTTCTTTGGAGATCGTCCGGATATCGGAATTACCTACGGGGTTCGCGTCGAAGTAGCGTGCGTCACCCTTGGAGTTGGAATATACGCTTTTCTGGTTTCTCAAAAGTGGTTTCATGCCATCAAGGCCGCCCTTCTCACATATACTGTACTTTTTGTTCTCGGTACTTTTCCCAGCTACCTCACACTGTTGATTCAGGGATTCTCAAAAGGATTTTTCACTATTAACGCTTCAGATATAGCTGGACTCTTCTTATCGCCTTCCGAGCTCTTTTCCCTCGATATCCCTGATGTAAAAAGCACTCTGAATATCAAGATGAGTCTTTGGTATGCCAGCATACTTGCTTTTCTCTTCCCGATTTTTGTGTATTCTTCCTTTCGTTCTCTTTTCTGGACCCTCTTCAACAATGTTCGTTGGCCACAGATATGGTATCATGGCGGACTCCTCTTTCTTGGAGGACTCCTTGCCTGGCACTTCACGGCACCCGTGCTCCTTATCAATCATTTTCACATCTTAGCGGTCTTTCTTCTCACGGTGGCCGTCGGGTGTGCCTGGCTAGCTTCGGTGATTGTCAATGATTGTTTTGATACCAATATTGATATCCATACCAACCGCCACCGCCCACTCATTTCTGGCGCTATTGATCGCACTCTCTTTATTACGCTTGGTTGGCTCTTCTTTTTTGCTTCCATTCTTTTTTCCGCTCTCGTGAGTTTTTCGGCAGCTCTCTTGCTCACTTTATACCAAGCTCTCGCCTGGATCTATTCCGCGCCCCCATTTCGTCTCAAACGAATCCCTGGAATTGCGACATTCATTGCCAGCGCCGCCGGACTCATAGTCCTTCTCATTGGCTTTTTGATTATTTCCCCAGAGAACAACTTCTCTTTCCTCCCCCCTTCACTCCTCTTTTTTCTTTTTATTGCCTACGCAGTCGCACTTCCACTGAAAGATTTTAAAGATATCGAAGGTGACCGGAATGATCATGTCCGCACCTTCCCAGTTCTTCTCGGTGCAAAAAATGCCCGCCTTATTTTTGGGAGTATACTCTTCCTTCTTTTTATCTTGAGCGTCTTCGTCCTCCATATTCCGAGAGCTTTCCCGTGGGCTATTCTCTTTGGAGGAGCAAGCTTCTTCCTCTTGCAAACTGCTCGCAAGCAGCATGCCTGGTGTCGCTATGATCGCCTTCCACTTCTCATCCTTGGTCTCATTACCGGATACGGTCTCTCGCTCCTCTGTTTCATATAGTGAAACCAGACAACACGGTTTTACACTCCTGTAGATGCATCAATTTCTTTGGCGACAAGATCAGCTAGGGCTCTCCACTGCGCTACAGATAACTCTTGCGCGCGAATCATCGGTGGTATGCCTAGCGCGTCGAATAGTTGTTCGATACGGGCGCGTTCTACATGAAAAGTATTCGAGAGATTATTCGCCAATGTCTTTCGGCGTGCCGAAAAGCCTGCTCTTACCACTCGGAATACATGCCTATCCTCACTGGCCTGAAACCGATGCTTCGGAAAGAGCTGGAGCACTGCACTGTCAACTGCTGGGACTGGATCAAAAGCTGTTCGTGGTACAAAAAAACATTTTTTTACTTCCGCATAATATTGAGCCATGACCGAAAGAATCGACATGCTCCCCGGTTGCGCGACGATTCGCTCTGCCACTTCATTTTGCACCATCAAAGTGATAGAGCTTGGCTGAGATTGAAGAGACAGGAGTGTTCTTATAATAGGGGCTGTAATGTAATACGGAATATTGGCTACCACCTTATACTGCTGATACTCAAATCCGGCATGTGCCAGGAGTTCTTCAAGGTTCATATCAAGAATGCTCCCTTCAAGAATAGAGGTGTTCCGCGATTCTACAAAAATCTTATTCAATCGCTCAACAAGTTGGGGATCAATTTCAATCGCAAGAACTGTCGCCCCAGTCAGAGAAAGAGCCTGTGTTAACGCGCCTGTCCCTGGACCGATTTCAAAAATACGATCCGATTTTTGTACATCAGCTACCTCGAGAATATGCTCGATAACCGATTGATCTTGCAGGAAATTCTGTCCGAGAGATTTTTTTGCTTTCGTATCCATAAAAATAAAACTCTATTAACCTGAAGAACCTCTCAGTAAATCAATTAATTTGTTATCTCCTCCATTTTTACGTTAATGACGCCAGCACCAAGGGATGCGATTTTCATAAAAGCAACCTTGTCGAGGTCAATAATCCGTCCTGGAGCAAACGGTCCCCGATCATTGATGACCACGATAACACTCTTCCCATTATCCATATTGGTCACCCGAACATAACTCCCTTTGGGTAACCATGGATTCGCCGCTGCCAAAGTACCCGTATAAGCATACCATGAGGCCGCCCCTCGATGACTCTTTCCGACCTGAACGAGAGTTCCCTGTGTTACCAGTTCAGATTCAGGCTCTTTGGTTATCTCTGTTCGCAAGAGCTTCCGATTTACCTCCTTCCCATCATGATAGGCCACCCGATACGTACTCGACTTGATTCCATTCTCCCCTTTTCGAGTCACTATTTTTTTCCGCCAAGAAAGCTTCTCATCTTCAGTTACAACTGTTTCAAAGGGAACTTTACTTTCCTTTATTTCTTCTCGTACTTCCACGCGCGTCACTACCACTCGCATCTTATCTGATATGCGCGTTTCTCGTTTCGGTTGCACTCGGTCATCTTCATCTAAAGATATGCCTTCCCACAGAAGTGCTTCCTCAACAGAAGGTGCTTCGGTCCAAAAACCTCGCTCTCCGGTATCAACTATCACTCGCAGTTCGTGTCCTCGAGTAAGGTGGATATCGTCCCCAGAAAAAACTCGTGTTTCTTTTTCAGGAAAGACCCGATCATGTTCACCAACCACGACCCCCATTTCAGAGAGTATCTCTTCAACGGTCTTCGACTGAGGAACGAAAGAAACCATTTCGAAACTCCCATCAAACACCCGGATACGCATTGGCTTCTCATTTCTAAAAAGTTGCTCCTCTCGTTGACTCAAGAAAAGAGACGCCGCACCCAAAAGAAAAACTCCGATTAGCCATTTTTTCATGTTCTTTCGTATTCAATCAGTCCCCACAAACGTCATCTCGGTAAACTCTCGAACGGCTATTCGCTTCGAAAACGATACGAAAGCGCTTCCGTGATATGAGGCAAGCCCACGTGCTCCTCACCAGCCAAATCCGCAATCGTCCGTGCGACTTTGAGCACCCGACTGTATCCACGGGCTGACAATTTAAAGCTTTGTGCTGCCTGCAATAAGAATGTTTGCACATCTTGCTCTATTGAGCAAAAGCGTTCGAGCAGACGTGAGTCCATTTCAGCATTAGTTTTCTTATTCCACTCCCGCATTCGCTCTTTCTGCCGCTCGCGTGCTCCTACTACTCGTTTACGAGCCTTCTCACTCGGTTCTGCCCCGTCAAAAGAGCCCTGCAACTTCTCCAGCTTGACGCGTGGCACATCAACATGCAAATCAATACGATCAAGTATTGGTCCGGAAATTTTTCGCTTATACTGCAATACCTGGTACGGTGAGCAAGAGCATGCATGCTCAGGATCGCCCGCGTATCCACAAGGACAAGGATTCATAGCTGCTACCAATAAAAATCGTGCCGGAAAAAGAAGTGATCCCCGTACACGAGACACCGTCACAACACCTTCTTCCAACGGTTCGCGCAAATTTTCAAGCACTGACCGAGAAAATTCCGCAAACTCATCCAAGAACAAAACCCCTCGATGAGCGAGACTAATCTCGCCCGGCTTGGGAAAGCTCCCGCCGCCAATCAGAGAAGCCGCGCTCGCAGTATGATGTGGAGCCCGAAAAGGTTGCTCTTTTATCAAATCCTCCGTTCGGTGTGTCCGTCCGGCAACTGAATAAATCTTCGTTACTTCGAGCTGTTCTTCGAAATCGAGTTCGGGCAAAATAGAAGGAATTGCTCGAGCCAGAAGCGTTTTCCCGCTTCCCGGAGGTCCAACAAAAAGCACATTGTGTCCACCCGCAGCCGCAATCTCAAGCGCACGTTTGGCGTGTTCTTGACCTCGAATATATTTGAAATCATGCGGGGACTCTACTCGAACCTTCTGCTCTTCCTTGTCCACAAAAGCTGAGATGAATTCATCGCCACGTAAATGCTTCGCAAGAGTAAAAAGATGCGAAAGAGGAATAATGCGTATACCTTTAACCAGGGCCGCTTCACGCACATTGTCTTCCGGCACATAGACTTCTTCAAATCCCTGCTGTTGAGCAAAGAGCACTACCGAAAGCACCCCTGCAATACGACGAACCGAACCATCAAGCGAAAGTTCTCCAACAAAGAGTTTCCCCTTTGATTCAAAAGAGAGCTGTCCTGTAGCCTTTAAAAAAGCCAGCGCGATAGGCACATCGTACATAGGAGAGTTCTTCTGAAGATCCGCTGGAGCAAGATTAACTGTCACGCGACCACTGTGATGGGGAGGTTCAAACCCGCAGTTTTTAAGAGCGGCACTCACTCGATCACGAGCTTCTCGAATAGCCGTGTCTGGCAATCCGACGAGCGTAAAGGCGTGTAATCCCGCCTGAAGAACATCGGTTTCTACCTCAACCAACACCCCCTCTAAACCAACGGTAGCGGCAGAATACACAGTGGCAGGCATAGACAATATGGCGTAAGGATATTAATCATTCGTTTTATGAACCCAGTCACGACACCAGGACAAAAGAAGAAGGAAACAACCCAGCGAAAGAAAAATATCCGCACTATTGAAAAGGGGGAAATACGGCACAGAAATAAAATCAATCACGCAACCACCCCATATCCGATCGAGAAGGTTCCCTGTCCCACCAGCGATAATCAGCAAAAAAGAGGCGTGTAAATGCTTTTGTTTCCATTGTATACCCATCATCCAAGCCAAGATACCAATCGCGAAAACAATCAGTATCGGCAAGGGAATAGCAAACCCCCAAGGACCGCTCGCATTACAAACTACCCAATGCGGAAAAATCTGAGCAATGAAATACTTCGAAGACTGATCAATAAAAAGAAGTCCAAAAAAAAGAAAAAGTGATGGTAAAGAGCGTGTTCGCCCGAGCATCACTTGTTCCATATTCTTCAGTATACGTTTAGATGGCCGTTCTGGCGGCTGGGTATGCCTTGAGTCGTTCGATATCAATCTCCTGTCCTGTTACTTCACAAATACCATACGTCCCCTTCTCAAGCTTTCCAAGGGCATCGAGAGTATCCACAAGCTCTTTCTCCAGGGTTGACTCAACTCCGAGATTATCGACATAATCCTCTACCTCAAGTGCACTTTCATCTTCTCCCCTTCCAAGATCTTCCATCTGCGTCTCAAAATCACCCTTATTTCCGGTTGGCTTGGCAAAACGACCAAGCTCGGATTCCAAACGGGTTTTCTGTGTGAGTAAACGAGCCTTCTGTTCATCCAAAAAGAGAGAATCCAATGCCATAAACGTATCATTACAAATTTTCTCTTTTGAGTATACCAGAAAGAGGGGCGTCGGTCTAGAGGAAAATACTCTGAATATGCGTCACCTCCGGCTTCTCTCCAGGCAATAAGAGTATGCCTACTAAATCAAAACGATACCGTTTCTCTTTCATGTCGGCTTGCTTCATATACCACTCTCCGATCTTAGCTAATCGTCGGAGTTTTTCTTTTTGTATCGACAAACGAAGTGGTGCTTCTTTGGAAGCTCGCGTTTTCACTTCAATAAACACCACACAATCCCGATCGATCGCTACGATATCTATTTCCCCTAATCGCCTGCCCCGAGGATTTGTGACATTACGATCTACGATAGAGTACCCCAACTGAAGCAAAAAACGTACAGCGATATCCTCCCCGCTTCTTCCGAGAGTATTGCTGACAAAAAAAGTCCCAAACATATTTTTCATACAGAGAAACCTAAAAACGACAACCTATTGTCTCCATATTCTCACTATTCTCTCGTTTTGAAAACAAAAAAACGCCTCAAAAAGAGCCGGTTATCATTGTTGGTGTCGAGCGCTTCAAGCGCCCAAATATATTAATATATGGCGTGAAGCGCCCGACTGCATGTGCCAACACGCGTGATGGTAATACCGCTCCGGGTGAGAAGCAAAATTATCCAGGTAACACTCGTGTAGTATGTGCACTTGCTTGTTTTCGCATCTGTTCCTAACATTTTTTCAGATACTTTATACCTCTCCACCATTCTCTGGCATACGCCTTTGGTTTTTTGAAAGAACTCCTGTTTTTTGTTTATTTTTGTTTTTTTCCCTTCTGATTTTATCTTTTTGAAGGGCCGGGTTTTCAGGCAGGAGGAATGTCGGAACGCGTTCGGCACTCATTCTGCCTGATTCCCTTTTTTTGTTTTTGTTTTGGGTCTCCGGTTAGGACGGAGCGATCTGATATGTTATATCAGATACTTGAACAGTGTGAGGAGTCCCCACACAATTAGGGGGTAATTGCGACAGGGAAGCCTCACACCATCCGAAGAAGATAGGGTTCTTTCGAGAGAGGAGATATGTTTTTAATGTACAATTACATTATAGCAATTTTTGGCACTTAGGTCAAAGCTTTTTTGCCTTTTTTCCTGCATGAGAGCCACTTTTGATACTTTTTTCCCTCCTCTTTTCTCTTTCTGAATTCTCTTGTCTCTTTTAAGTACCGTGTCCATCCGTTTCAAGATTCCCTTTTCTAAGCCACAGAAGAAATACTTTATTTTTTCTGTACATCCAAAAGAGCGCGCAGACTATTCTTACTTGTCCCTACAAACCAGCTATTCCCATCCACTGAATAATCAATGGACAGTGTTTCCGGTTCTGATATATTCACGTAACGAATTTTGATACCATTATACAAAGATTCCTTATACAGGTATTTTTTTTGTAAAACCACTTTTGACTCCAAGAAAAGATTCTGAAACACAACTGGGAAGTCAATCTCCGCTTTTTTCAGAAGTTCCGGTGCTGTTTTCCCGTCTTTCAAAGAGATGCGCAAACCAATGCGACTCTTACCCTGATCGTTGAATAGAAACAAGGAGAATTTTTCTTCTGTCGTACTCACTATGTTTTGAGGAAGCTTCAAGCCCATAAGTACCACAAAACGAGAAAACGCGACCGGTGTATTGGTCTGATCCGTGACAAAAAACTCAACCGGCGTCGTAATATGCGCCAATTTCATCTTTGAACCAATGCCTTCCAGTTGAGCACGAAATCCCTCCACTGAAACGGTTTCCACATTCACGGAAAGGTAATTTGGTGAGATCAAAGAGAAATCAAAGTCGGGTTTATTTGTTTCTGGTGTTGGCACTACTGGTGCAGGTTGGGTGTTTATATCCCCTAAGCCGTCCTGCGATTTTTCTCCGTACACATAAAAATAATAATACGCCCCGCCAAGAGACATGAGGAGGAATACAAGGAATATTGCCAGCATCCACCAAGTTTTTTGACCTGAAGATACGGAGGAATCCTGAAGCATGAGATTATTCTCTTTTTTTTCGTTTTTCGGTACCTGACTAAGTGTGAGCGCTGGTGGGAGATTAGAAGTCTGACCAAAACCGAAGGGAATGGCCTGTTTTTTATCAGAAAGAAACATGGGAGATTCCACTTGTGGTTTCACTTTTTCAGTTACCATGAGTGCCTCCGGAGCAAGTGTCTGGAGAAAAGGACTCGATTCAACTGATTCTTGTGATACTGGCTGAACACTGGTGGTAGGGGCACTTGCAAGCTCTGGGTTCTCAGCTGAAAACGGTCCATGAGGCATCTCAATTGCGCCAAGAGGAATGGGGGTTGCTGCGTGGAGTGATTCATCAATATCAGAAGGAGGTGCACCTACCTCTGCCATATGATCACTCATCACACTGACACGCGCCATAATCTCCGGAGGTACAACTATTGTTGCCCCACTTGATTGTTTTGAAGAATTGAAAAACCCCATAGAACATTATACAAAGACAAAGAGAGGATATCTTATCCTCTCTCAGTATACACCACATTTTCTCTCAAGACGAAATTTGTCAGTGTTTATGCGTTCTCTATTTCTTTCATACGGCGAATCGCCTGCTTATGCGAAAGATTGATACGTCCCTGATCATCAATTTCTTTCACAATGACTGGAACAATATCACCCACTTTCACTATATCTTCTACTTTTTCAACGCGATGATCAGCCAATTCGGAAATATGAATCAGACCTTCTTGATTCGGCAATACTTCCGCAAAAGCGCCAAAATTCATGATGCGTGTGATACGACCCTGGAAGAATTCTCCTGCTTTTACTTCCCGAGTGATATTCATAACCCATTCCACCGCCTTCTTGGCACTGGTCTCGTCAGCTGAGGTAATAAAGACAGACCCATCATCTTCGATATCAATAGACACTCCCGTCTCATCAATAATCTGATTAATCATTTTCCCTCCCGGACCGATTACATCTCGTATTTTTTCCGGATTGATATGAAGCGTGATAATGCGTGGAGCATATGGAGACATTTCTGTGCGTGGCTCAGGAATCACTGCC
>CAYOHD010000001.1:10000-13534 GCA_964403705.1 uncultured Bdellovibrionales bacterium
TCTCTCGCCTGTGCAAGAGCTCCTTGCAACATAGCTGGTGTCAAACCATCAATCTTCACATCCATCTGCATAGCGGTTATACCGTCTTTAGTCCCGGCAACCTTGAAGTCCATATCACCATAGTGATCTTCCAGGCCTTGGATATCTGACAGAACCTTGTACGAACCATCTTTTCCAGTTATGACTCCCATAGCAATACCTGCTACCGGCTTCTTAATTGGCACACCAGCATCCATCAAAGACAATGTCGATCCACAAGTGGATGCCATCGAAGAGGAACCGTTCGATTCAAGCACCTCTGAGACCAAAAGGATGGTATATGGGAATTCTTCTTTGCTCGGGAGAACAGGAATAAGTGCCTTTTCTGCCAGCGCCCCATGTCCCACCTCGCGCCTCCCGGGACCACGCATTGGTCGCACCTCACCAACTGAATACGGTGGAAAATTATAGAAGTGCATATAGTGCTTCTTTTCATCCGTCTCCATAGTATCCACTACCATTTGATCCCCAGGAGCTCCCAGCGTAGTAACAGTCAATGCCTGCGTTTCACCACGAGTAAAGAGCCCCGTCCCATGCGTACGCGGCAAAATACCCACATCGCAAGTAATCTGACGAATCTCAGTCACTTCACGACCATCTGGACGAATACCTCTCTCAAGAATATGTGTATGCACAGCTTCATCCGAAACCTCGTATATCAGGATTGAAAGGAGTTCAGGAAGGTATTTCTGATCTGGGTATTTTTCCTTCGCATAAACATCGACCTGAGCACGTATATCAGCAATCTTGCTCTCCATAGCTTGTTTCGGACGCAGATACAGCGCTTCTGTCAAACCAAGGTTTTCTACAAACGAACGGATATCAGCTTCAAGCTCATCAGAACCCTGGAGGAGAGCTGCTTCTCTTTTTTCTTTCCCCGCTTCCTCTCGAATAGTTTCAATGAAACGCGCGATTTTCTGCAGTGCCTCGAAACCAAACTCCAAGGCTGTGCCGATTTGCTCCTCAGTCACTTCTTGAGCTCCCGCCTCAATCATGTTGATCTTTTCCTTGGTCCCAGACAAGAGGAGATCCAGAGCGCTCGTTTTGCGTTCTTCCGTCGTTGGATTTAATACCAATTGACCATCTTGCAGTCCAACACGGACAGCACCAATCGGTCCATTCCATGGAATATCGGACAAGGCGAGCGCTGCTGAAGCCGCAATCATCGCTACTAAATCTGGATCATTCTCTCCATCATAAGAAAGTGTGGTAACAATAACCTGTACTTCGTTGCGCATACGACTATCGAACAGTGGTCTTACTGTTCGGTCTACCGCTCGTCCTGACAAAACAGCATCATCCGATGGACGGCCTTCGCGCTTAATAAAACGGGAACCTTTGATTTTTCCAGCAGCGTAATAGCGCTCCTCATAATCCACCATCAACGGAAAATAGCCCGTGATTTTAGACATTTCCTTACTCATCACTGCAGTGGCAAGCACCACGGTATCGCCGTATCGAGCAGTCACCGACCCACTTGCCTGCTTCGCCAAAGTACCTGTTTCGATGGACAGTTCCCGCCCACCGAGCTGTAAAGACCATTTTTTCTCTTGCATACTTCTTCTTTGTACCACTCAAAGGGCTAATAAACACGGGCCTAAGCCGAAAGTATCTCTTTCTGCTTACAACAGTGCTAGTCAACCTCTTCCTGGGCACGCTTAATAATAATCAAACCGCACAAAGCATACCTTTTTTCGTCTCAAAAGTCAAAAAAAGCCCCTGTTTGAGAAGGGCTGTTTTGTTACTCGGTTGAGTTTTCGTTAACAAAATACAGGTACAATCAAACTCATACCCATTATTCATCAAAAAAGAATTCTTTACCCCATGAGATACTTCTTGTGGTTCTCCGAGAGATTCATGAAATCATCAGCCTGTTCAATTAGTTTTGCTGAGGCTGACTCACCAAAAGCAATCACTTCTACCCGACAGCCAGTCGTATTTTGAACGTACTCGACGAGAGGAATATAATCGCCATCCCCGGAGATAAGCACGATTACATCCAAACTGCGAGACATCTTCACCGCGTCAATCGCGATAGCGACGTCCCAATCTCCTTTTTTTGATCCATCAGGAAAAATCTGGAGGTCTTTCGTCTTGACGTCATATCCTGTTTTCTCAAGTGCCTCAATAAACTTCTCCTCCATACCCTCGGCGGTTGTGATTCCGTACGCAATCGCTCGAATAAGCTTTCGGCCTGAAACTGCACTCTCTAAGACATTCTTAAAATGCACTTTCTTCTTATACAATACACGGGCACTGTGATAGAGATTGGACACATCTACCAACACGCCAACTCGCTGTTCTGGAAATTTTGCCATATACGTCTTGTAAGAAAACCGCCTCCCCGAAAGGCAGGGAGGCATTCTTTTGTTTGTTTAGAGACCGAGATCCTTACGGAGCTTCTTTGCGGCCTTTTCGTTTACCTTTTCGAGATATGTCATCAGTTTTTTACGACGAGAAACCATTTTGAGCAACCCGCGACGAGAGTGAAAATCTTTCGCATTCTTTTTGAGGTGCGCGGTCAGTTTCTTAATTTGCTCAGTGAAAAGCACGATTTGATATTCTGGCGAACCAGTATCCTTATCATGCCGCTTAAACGGAGCGGTTACCTTTTCCTTCTGCTTGTTCGTGAGGGCCATAACCATATTGTCAGCAACGGCAGAGTCAGATGCAAAACCAGACTACACCGCGCTCGAATTAAAATATCACACCAGCACAATACCATGCTCCCACAATTTCTGCAACTCCTTGACTTCATTGGCTTTTCACTGTACAAAAATGATGTCCTAATCCGTGGACGCTTTCGAGGAGTTCTTTCAATATGCCGCTCGCATGCACGACAGTATCGTCACAACCCATGAGCAGACCCAAAATCCCAAAGAGAAGGCTCGTGGCTCAGATTCTTGCCTTCGATGACCAGAAAGGCTGGGTACCAGTGGGGAAGAAACACGTTTTCAACCCGAGGCACTGCAGCCTCCGCGATCTCCACATTGATCGCCAATGGTTTACAACGCTCCTCGCCGGCACACCCTATACCATCAACGATGTATCACCTTCCACAACCTTCTTTCTGTCGTTCGAGGATGGTGAAGTCTGACTCATGCCAAATGCCTCGGCAACCATGGCAACTTACGTTCTCGATTACGAAGACAACCACACGCTGATGCTTCAGCTTGGTGGAACACTCCATCTACGTCTGCGAGCCATCGCCGGGTAATGTCCCAGACATATGCATCAAAAAGGGCTCCCCTGACAGGAGCCCATTTTTTTGATCTGATCCACACCTCCCTTAACGACTCCTCTCTTACAAAATTGTAAAGGCCGCTACTCCATCCTTAGCCTGTGGTTTCATGACACGCACTCCCTGCGTCACTCGACCGAGAAGTGGTACCGATTTGAATGGCACACGGATTATGGTTCCTTTTTCTGAGGTCAAGATAAGATCATCTTCGATATTCGCCATACTCGTAACCAATGCTCCCACGATATCCCCTG
>CAYOHD010000001.1:13544-20060 GCA_964403705.1 uncultured Bdellovibrionales bacterium
CCATTGGCTGATGAATCATCACTCTTGAATGTTTCAAAGCCGAACGTTTCCCATATCCATTCTGAGACAACACCAGAAGTTCCATATCTTTGGCATCTTTCCCGATGATATCCATTCCGACAATTCTATCTTTCTCATCCTTAAGTTTCATACCGCGCACCCCTCCGGCATTTCGTCCCATCGGTCGAACATCAGATTCCTTGAAACGGACGGATTGACCATCGGCCGTCGTCATCACTACCTCATCACTCCCGGTGGTCGGCCATACCCAGCCTAAGACATCACCTTTTTCCAGTGTGATTGCAATCAAGCCACTCCGACGAACATTCTCAAATTCATCAAGCTTGGATTTTTTGACTGTCCCATTGCTCGTCGCCATAAAGAGATACTTGTAGGCATCATCCTTATTCAAAGAAATCATTTCGGTAATTTTTTCTTCCTGAGAGATCTGAAGAAAATTGACTATGGCTTGTCCACGAGCCGTGCGTGATGATTCGGGGATTTCATAAGCCTTTATCTGAAAGACTTTGCCAGAATTGGTGAAGAACATGAGATTATCATGCATTTCAATGGTCAAAACCATGGCGATACGATCCTCCTCTTTGGTTGTAGCACCAATCACTCCCTTACCACCACGTTTTTGTACGCGGTATACCGCTGGATTCATCCTTTTGATATAACCATCTTCGGTCAGAGTAATAATCGCTTCTTCATTCGGAATAATATCTTCCTGTTTGAATTCGCCGATTCCGCCCTTGATAACCTTCGTCCGACGCTCATCGCCGAATTTATCTCGCACTTCAATCAATTCGCTCTTCACGAGACCAAGAATCTTCTTGCGATGTTTCAAAAGGTCTTCCAGATACTCGATTAATTTCAATTTTTCATCAAGTTCATCCTCGATTTTCTTTCGCTCAAGCCCAGAGAGAGTCTGCAGACGCATTTCCAAAATAGCCGTTGTCTGGCGTTCCGAAAGCCGGAACTTCTTCATCAAATTGATATGCGCCTGTTCTTTGGTTGGAGATTTTTTGATGGTTTCAATAATAGCATCGATATGATCGAGCGCTTTCTTCAAACCTTCGAGAATGTGCGCTCTATCCTTGGCTCTTTGAAGCTCAAATTGAGCTCGACGAGTCACCACTCTCTCCCGATGCTTGATATAGTGTTCAAGAATAGCCTTTAAGTTCAACACCTGAGGATCAACTCCGTCCACCAGTGCCAGCATATTCACATTGAAATTCTTCTGAAGATCGGTCATGGAATACAATGCGTTCAGAACTTTCTGTGGATAGGCATCCTTCTTCAACTCAATCACAATGCGGACACCATCCTTATCTGATTCATCGCGCAAATCCTTAATACCAGAGATCTTTTCCTCTTTCACGAGATCGGCAATTTTGATAATCAATGCGGATTTGTTGGTCTGATACGTCATTTCAGAAACAATAATCTGAAAGCTACCCGCCTTGGTTTCAACGATATTCACCCGGGCACGGGTCACAATAGGGCCTCTCCCGGTCACATAGGCATTATGAATATCACGACTGTTGTACATGATGCCACCAGTCGGAAAATCTGGCCCCTTGATAAACTGCATCAAGTCGTCAATGGTGGCTTCTGGATTGTCAATCAAATGACAGATACCATCAACCAATTCGTTGAGATTATGCGGTGGAATATTGGTAGCCATACCAACCGCGATACCAACAGTTCCGTTGAGCAGAAGCTGCGGGAGTTTCGCGGGCAGCACGGTCGGTTCTTCGTGTACGCCATCGAAATTAGGAATAAAATCAACCGTATCTTTTTCAATATCCAAAAGCATCTCTTCGGCGATTGGAGACAACTTCGCTTCTGTATAGCGATACGCGGCTGCGCCATCACCGTCCATCGAACCAAAGTTTCCCTGTCCCCAGATCAGTGGGTAGCGAAGGGAAAAGTCTTGCGCCATACGAACCATCGTATCGTATACCGCCGTATCACCGTGTGGATGATACTTTCCAAGCACTTCACCGACAACCGTTGCTGATTTCCGAAATTTGGCGCTCGAACGCAGTCCGGTTGACCACATCGAATACAAAATACGCCGATGTACTGGTTTCAAACCATCCCGCACATCCGGCAAAGCACGCGCCACAATCACGCTCATGGCGTAATCAAGATACGATTGTTGAACCTCATCCGTGATATTCCGTAATGCTATCTTCCCATCATGATAGTGTGAATCCGCCATATACCTTCTCCAATCAAATTAATCTCCTTTCATTTCTTCCCTTTTCTTACTGCCTCTCATTCACGGTTTGTGTTTCACCGCTCTGATTTTTCATTCGCATTTCACTCTCAAAAAAATCTTCAACCGGAACAGAGGTACTACTAGCGTCCAGTTTCTCTCCTTTCTCAAATAATTCCGAGAGCGACTGTGTCCCCAAAGAGCCAGGCAATGATTGAGTCGCTCGATCTTTGACAGCGTCAAGACTCTCTGTATCCGCCACCGAACGGAAGCTCTCTTGAACCGAGATGAGCCAGATACCCACTATCAACAACATCGTAACCGATACATACCCAAACATATACCGACGTCGTATATCTTCGGGTTTTTCACGAATTTCATCAATAGTATCCCATAATGAACGCATACTCCCTCTTTAGCTTTAGCTATTACTCAAGAGGACAATTTCCATAGTCTTCCCCTCGAGATCTTTCTTTTTCATATTATACTTGAGAAGAGGCTCTTCTGGACAATTTCCCAAGATATCACAGAATTTTTTAATTTCCCCAAGTGATATTTTCATCCCCGGTAAGGCATAATGCATCGGGATGGTTACTTTTGGCTCAATTTTACGAACCAGGTCATCCATTTTATCTAAATCCAGAGTGTCTGATCCGTCTGCTGGAACAAACAAAATATCCACATCTCCTAATTTCTCAATAACGGATGGATCAAGCTCGTGACCCAGGGCGCCGAGAAAGCACAGTCTTATTTCTTCTGATTCAATCAAGAAAAGAGTATTTTTGCCTTTTTGAGAACCTTTTGCATTATCTCGAAAACTTGGAAACCCAACAAGGGTAATGCCATTTACCGCATATTCACCAGGGGCATCCAAAATAAGGGGTGATCCTTTGAGCGAAGAGGCCTCAACACTGTCTCGCTTCTGATGAGACAAAACCACCACATGAGCTTCACCCTGAGGAGCACGAAGTCCGGTAGATTTATCCGGAATATCCGTAAGAATAATCACATCCTCCGTAGCTCGTCCATTCGGTTTTGTGTTTATCTTAAAGCAAAAATCACCGTAATATTGAATATTCATAACAAGAGCAATGGTCGATTACTTCCGGATTGTAGCACAAAAAAATTGCCCTGTCGATACTCAAACAAGCCAAAAAATGAACTTCGTACTTGCCAAAACGAGAAAGGCCTGCTAAACTAGTTCTACTCGGTGTAAGAAGCGATTTAACCACAATTGAATACTGGGATGCTTTTAATCCCTCAGTCGTTATCGATTTTCGATACGTTTTCTCTTCTGGTTTAAAGGCACCTCACTCCGTTCAGGTGTTTTTTGTTTCTCTTCCCCACGAGTATCGGCTTATAATTATTATTTTTTCGTTGCCGACGGAAAACTCAAGTACAATTTCTATGTCAGAAGTCAAAAATAGCGCAGAGACAAGCCAAATGGAAAGTCTCCTCGCCAAGCATCTTATTGAAATTCCAAGTGTTGGGGACGTCGTTCATGGCGTTGTCATGAATGTTTCTTCAAACTACGCCCTGATTGATTTAGGTGCACTGGGAACAGGCATTGTTCTGGGCAAAGAGATGCGCGATGGACTCGGTGTGGACGGAAAACTCAAGATTGGAGCAGAAGTCAACGCAACTTTGACAAGTTTTGAAACAGAGGAAGGATACATCGAACTCTCTATCCGCGAAGCTTCTTATGAAAAATCCTGGGAGGATATTGAAGAGAAGCTCAATGCTCGTGAAATCGTCCAAACCAAAGTGACTGACGCTAATAAGGGTGGACTCATGATCGAAGTCAATGGCATTAGCGGCTTTCTCCCGGTCTCTCAACTTTCAAGCGAGCATTATCCTCGTGTTGAAGATGGAGATAAGAACAAAATCCTCGAATTACTGAAGAAACTGGTCGGACAAGAAATGAGTGTTCGCATTCTTGATGCTGATCGGATAAGCGAAAAACTCATTGTCAGTGAAAAAGCAGCCCAGAGCGAAAAAGAGCGCGAGCTGATCAATCGACTCCAGGTAGGCAATATTATTGAGGGAGAGGTGAGCGGAGTGGTCGACTTTGGTGCTTTTGTGAAATTTTCCGCTCCAGAAAGCGAAATGGGAAAGAAGGCCACGGAAAAACTTGAGGGTCTCGTTCATATTTCAGAGCTCGCCTGGCAGCTGATTGATGATCCGCGAGAAATCATCAAAACCGGCGAACATGTCTCCGCGAAAATTATCGGAATTGAAGATGCCCGCATTTCACTCTCTATCAAGGCACTGAAGAACGATCCTTGGGAAAAAGTTGGTGAAAAGTACAAAATAGATGATGAGGTTCAAGGGAAAATCGACAAAATCAATCATTTTGGAGCATTTGTCTATCTTGATAAAGATATTCACGGACTTGCCCATGTGAGCGAATTCTCAGATGTCTATCCTGGACGCAAGATGGAAGAGGTTTTCTCTACCGGTGAAACCTATACCTGGCGCATTCTTTCCATCGAGGCCAAAAGTCATCGTCTCGGCCTGCTCCCGGTCAAAGCCGGTGCAAAAGCCAAAGAAACGAAGGTGACTGCCCTCTAAACCAAATAGAAAACATCCCGCTTCAACACGGGATGTTTTCTTCTCAGCTGTATACAAGTATGGATACTTCCAATATCTTTATTCTCTCTGGCCCAACCGGCTCCGGAAAAGACAGTATTATTCAACAACTGCAACAACGTCTCCCCCTGGAACGAATCGTCAACACGACTACCCGTTCCAAGCGGCCTGGTGAATCAGAAGGACATCCGTACTACTTTGTCACTCGAGAAGCATTCGATATCTCCACTCAACAAGGTTTGTTTATTGAGCACTCAATCAATGAGAATGGGGCGTGCTATGGTGTCAGCATTACGGAGCTCCATCGCGTTGTCAATCAAAACAATCGCATCGGCCTTTGGCAGGCAGATTGGAAAGGTGTCCAAAGTATTAAGAAACTTTTTCCTGGTATACCAGCCATTTTTATCAGCTCATCCCTGGATACACTCGAAAAACGTATTCGCTCTCGCGATACACTGAAAGACGAATCTTATTTTCTTGAACGCATGAACTATACAAAAGAATGGCTCAAACACACTGATATCTATGACTACATTGTCGAAAATGAACAAGGGAAGCTGCAACAAGCCGTCTCTGCCGTCGAACAGATTATCCGCGATCGCACGTCCATCCCTTCCCTTTGAGGCAAGACGCATTGTAAAACGCGTCCAAAACTTCACTTCCGAGAGACGTCTCTTGAAAAAAAATGCCCGTATCCTAGTGGCTGTTTCGGGGGGACCCGATAGCGTTTGCCTCCTCGACATGCTTGCTTTTTTGAAAACGAGATATCATACCACTCTCGCCATTGCCCATGTGAATTATCAACTCCGTGGTAAAGAATCAGCTGATGACGAGATTTTCGTCCAAAAATTAGCCGAAAAATACCAGGTTCCCTGCTTTATTGCGCATTACCCTCGAACATCACACAAGCAGGATGAGGAGTCTCTAAGAGACTTTCGTTATCGCTTTTTTTCCCTCATTTCAGAACAACAAAGTTTCGACACCATCGCTCTGGGGCACCAAAAAAACGATCAAGCCGAAACATTTCTCATGAACCTCATCCGCGGATCTGGTCCGCTCGGTCTGGCCAGCATGTCTCCAGAACACGGCAAATATATCCGACCCCTCCTGAATACCTCAAGAGACGATATTCTTCAGTATCTTTCTGCCTGTAACCTCACCTTCAGACAAGACCGAAGCAATACCGATGTTCGTTACACACGAAACCGTATCCGAAAAGAACTTATGCCTTTGCTCAAGCAGAGATTCAATCCAAACATCCTAGATACTCTCGCTCATTCCGCAATGCTCTTTGGCGATATGGATCAACTGCAAGAAACTGGAACTGATAGCTGCCCAGTAACTTATCAAGAGAATACCGCTGCCTTTTCTCGTTCTGATCTTCAAGCTCTTTCACTTCCCGCACAAAAAACATTCCTTCGTTCTCTCGCACGCATCCTTTCAAATGAACAATATACGCCGACTCAGTCCATGCTGAGTGAGCTCAGAAAAGTTATTGTAGCCACAAAAACGCAGTCGGCCAGCCTGACAATCGGACTCTTGAAATGTACGCGTAATCATGATAGAGTATTCCTGTTATATTTACCCTCTTAAATACCCGTTATGGAAACACTGCTCAAAAATTTTTGGACTATCCTTATTATCTTTTTTGTGATTTCTGGCCTTCTCATACTCATTGAAGGACCCCAAAACAAACCCGC
>CAYOHD010000002.1:0-18862 GCA_964403705.1 uncultured Bdellovibrionales bacterium
ACCACAAAGCGACCACACCAAATGAAGAAAGAAAAAACGGGAGCAACTGAATCACGGACTTCTCAGTTCGAACAAAGAATCTCACCAAAAAATACAACACCACGAAGCTACTCAAAATCAGTGCGAGTTTCCACGCAGCACCAGATGGAGTCGCTTGGAATGCGGATATATACGCTCCCATTGAGAGAAGCACTGGGAATATATCAATCCACAAAAATTGAAACGACGAAAACAAAGGACGCTTTGCGATTGTGCGAACCCCTACCGCAGCGAAGAGCAACAGCATGAGCCACTGGTATGGACGTAGCCATATTCCAAACTCAGCTGGAGCCAAATTAATCATCTCGTATGGCAACATGCCAATCAGAAGCAGGAAAATCCAAATCGGTCTATACAGCGTAACCAGGAAAACCAAAAAAGAGAAGAAAAAGAAATTTCCCAGACTCAGAGGTAACACGTGGGCAAGAGACAGGAAGATTCCGAGAGCGCCAAAAAAAATGTTGACGAACACAAGAATCGTCTTGATGCGGTGCCGAAAAAGAAACGTCAAAATGGTTTGTGTCAGGTGATTCATAGCTTCTCTAGAACACACGCTTGTATTACTTGCTCAGTAAACGCAACATAAGAAAAATCATCTGCTCGTTCTTTCCCTTGACGGCTGAGTATTTCGCGAAGTGCTGTTTCTGTCAAGAGTCGATCCATTGCTACGGAAAGGGCCAGTGTATCTTTGTCATCAATCAATAGCGCCGCTTCACCACAAACTTCTGGGAGTGAAGAATTCGTAGTAGTGATAACGGGACAGCCAAGTGCCATCGCTTCTAGGACTGGCAAACCAAAGCCCTCATACTGAGAAGGGAACACAAAAAACTTCGCCCCCCGATACAGTGCGGGCAAATCATCCGCTGGTACGTATCCCAGAAGATGTACACAGTCGTCTAGGCCAAGATCGGTGATCAAACCAGCAACATCTGTGGCGAGTTTATTCGTCTTCTCGTGCACTTTTCCTGAAATCACCAACGGTGGCACTGAGACAAGATTCTTCTTTTTTTCCGCACGGAGAAGAGCATAAGCTCGAAGTACCCCTTCAGTATTCTTCCGGATTTCTAGTCCACCACCATGGTAAATATATCCTCGTCTTAGTCCGTATCGCGCGAGTACGACAGCGGTTTCTCCATCCGAAGGAGACGAAAGAAACATCTGTGCGAGACCAGGATACGCCCTCCGTATCCGTTCCCTCTCAATGCCTAAATAGGAGACTACATCGTTCTTCGTAGAATCAGAAACGGCAATCAACGAATCTGCAAACCGAATCCCCCGTTCAATCATCTGCCAATGAAATTTTTGGGAATACTGAGACACATAAGCCGGGAAAAGATGTGGGATAAGATCATGAACTACCATGACATGTCTCACAGGAGAGGAGCGATCAAAGACCGTTGCTGATTGAAAAAGACTCAAAAATACATCACATCCGTCTTGCTCTGCCTCGAAGGCAACTTGTTTTTCCCAAAGCCACTCACGAAGAATATCATCCCGTCGCCACCAACGTGGTAAAAACACCTTTGCTCTCATGCCAGAGTCGGATATTCCCTCGAATGGCTCCTGCGCGTACAAGATGACTTCTGGCTGCTGATCTATCGGCCAAGTAGACAAAACAATCGGGAGTTGCTCTAGAAAATGCAAAGTCACCTGACCAATACCAGTAGCTGATTTACGCAAAAATGATGCATTGATTCCGATTCTCATACACCCGTATTGTATCAGGGAAACAGAGAAGACCGAAATAGGGTGCCCCATACCGCAACCAACTTCAAAGTGGAAGGCCAAGCAAAATTGGTGAGAAGTATATTAGAGTGTCACCGAAATATCCCTCATGACACCGGCACGATCAACAGAGAGAGTGATCGTATCCCCGGATTGAAACCGGGCTAAGAGAACCGATAATGGATTTGCAAGCGTCACCGCCTCATTATTGACGCTCACGACAACATCGTTAATCTGCAAGCCGGCCTTTTCAGCTGACTTCCCAGAGATGAGCGCCAATCCCGTTCGTCCGGACGGTGAATAGATAAGCGCGCCCTCGGTTCGCTTCAGTCCATGTTGCAAAGCGTAAGCCTGTGTCAGTGGTACATAGTACGCGCCAAACACTGGACGCTTCAAACCAGATCCGGATCCTGACAAGACGAAATCCAATGACTGACGGACTGCCTTCGACGGAAGAATAAACGTCCGTTCAGTATTATCAATTAAGAGCTTTCCAACTATTCCGAGCATTTCTCCGTTGTACTGAATAACCGGTCCGCCCACAAAATCATTCTCTTGTCCAAAGTTCATCCGAAAGACTCCTTCCCATTTTTCCGTCGATGAAACCGTTTTTCCAGAAAGGTTGAAGGGAGTGTCTATCGTATCAAGAGTTCCTGTTGTAAACCTTCTCTGATGTGACTGATATGCAAAAGCAAAAGCGATAAGCTTCTTCCCAACCAGAGCACTATCAGAATCAGACAAAGCAATCGATGGCGCATCCACCACGTCAATACGAAAGAACGCCAAATTCGTCAGGGTATCTGTCCCAATAAAACGAGCCTCGTGACTTGATCCATCAAAAAGAAGCGCGGTCATGGGTTCAGCGTCCATCTCAGCTACTCCTGGTTCTTGGTAGGTCACGATGACACCATCGTTCGTCAGAAGAACACCGGTCTTCATTTGCGTACTTCGATCCGAAGGAACTGTCGGCCGAGGAATAAGCGTCACCACCGCTGTAGCTGGCTGAGAAATAATCGCTCCCAGAGAATCATCTTCTCGAACCACAATCTGCTCGGTTTTGTTAATGACTGTGACATTATCTGCCGTGCGTTTCAGGAACCCAACCCGATCTAACCCACGCTGGACCGAAAGCCATGGAAGAAACGAACGATCAAAAAAAACACCCCCGATACCGCCGAGGACAAAGATACTGATTAATACCACGATCCATTTGAAAGTTTTCCGAAAGTTCATAATATTCATCTATTTTCGATTTAAAAAATCCACACAACCCTCCTTATTGAAAAAACCGAGATAAAACTGAAAACCTTTGGTGCACCATTCTAACACATTCTACCAACTCTATCAACCATCATACCAAAATATGCCATGGAGTGCTCGCAAGTATAGACAATACCAAAACAAGCAAAAAGAGGATACGAATAATAGTACGTTTCAAGGAAAGCTCTCCGTAAAAAGCGGTGAAAGCAACATCCCAAAGTATGGCGTAGAGGACCAATGCGAGTGCACCAGTCGTCAGATATCCAAATGGCAAAAACCCAAATGCCCAAGCACATTCTCCCATGATTAAACCAAGTACCAAACTATAGAATAAGGCTCGCCAACGATTCCGTCGTTCTCGATTAATGAGCGCCTGATAGCTCACTGCGCCTGTCCCAATAAAAAACAAGGACATAAGACCCCACAATGGAAAATTGAAGTTTATGTAAAACCCATAGATTCCAGAATAGAAAAAAAACATCGCTGCCATAATAGACATGGAAAGCAAAGACTGAGCGGTCTGATCTGCCGGAGCAGAACGCAGTCGATAGAGGGCCAGTAATCCAAGGTAGTACATTCCACCCGCCAGAACCGCGAAAACCTCGCGCTCGATGGGTGCGTCAATCAGAGAAAGAAGTACCGGGGCGGTCACGGAAAGCAATATCGGAAGAGCGGCGTCGGCCAGACGATGCGTGACCCTTTGGGTAGCAATCAGAGAAATCAACACAAGCGGTCCAATCACCGAAATATACCAACTCCACTGCAAAAGTATCTCCCCCTGTGCTACCAGCCACAATCCAAGAGAGAAGATAAGTGACCACAACAGTATGGTGAAATGGAATATCATGGACGAATTCAGTCAGTTGAAACCAATATACTCTTAGCTTAGACCAGACAGACAGAAAAGCAAGTTCATCCTTTCCTCGCACGTTTTTTGGCAGAATGCTGTACAGAAGCTTGCGGTCGGAACGTAATTTTCCCCTGATGCACAACCGCCATCAGTTTTTGACCTGAGGAAAATTTCTTCTCAAGCAAAAGAAGTGCCAGTACATCGAGAATTTCGTTCTGGATGACGCGCTTCAACGGTCGAGCACCATAGAGAGGGTCATACCCCTTCTCCGCCAAATACTTTCGAACCGCTTCAGACCATTCAATATATATCTCTTTATCCGCTAGACGACGATCCAGTTTCTCGAGTTCAGATCGAGCAATACGCTCCAATACAGCTTTTGAAAGTGGATGAAAAACCACAATTTCATCGATGCGATTCAAAAACTCCGGACGAAAAGTCCCTTTGAGGCTTGCCATGATTTTTGATTTCATCTCATCCTCCTTCTGATCATCCTGATCTTCCCGACTCCCGCGAAAACCAAGCTCTTGCATACGTGAAATCACATCTGAACCAACATTAGATGTCATCACGATAACGCAATTTTTAAAATTGACTACTCGCCCCTTCGCATCGGTGAGTCGACCATCATCAAGAATCTGGAGAAAAATATTAAACACATCCGGATGCGCTTTCTCAATTTCATCGAACAGAATCACGCTATACGGTCGACGACGGATGATTTCGGTCAACTGTCCACCCTCATCATATCCTACATAGCCCGGCGGCGAACCAATCAATTTGGCAGTCGCGTGAGGCTCCATATACTCACTCATATCAACCCGCACCAATGCCTTCTGGTCATCAAACAAAAACGTCGCGAGAGCTTTTGCAAGTTCTGTTTTTCCAACACCAGTCATACCCAAAAACATAAACGAACCGATAGGGCGCTCTTCCTCAGACAGTCCAGTTCTCGATCGTCGAATGGCACTAGCTACCACATGTATCGCTTCGTCTTGTCCAATCACCCGACTTTTCAAAGCATCTTCGATATGTGAGAGCTTCTCTTCCTCCCCTTCAAGCATCTTCTTAATCGGAACACCCGTCCAACGTGACACGACGGCAGCGATTTCCTCTTCCGTAATTTCCTCACGAAGAATCGAACCTGTTTTTTGTAACCCAAGAAGCTTCTTCTCTTCAGCCTTCATTTTCTTTTCCGTTTCAGGAATACGTCCATAACGAATTTCTGCCACCCGATCAAGCTCGCCTCGTCGTTCAGCGCTATCCGCTTCAGAACGATATCGATCAATCTCCTCTTTCCGTGTCCGTATCGCGGCGATAAGTTCACGTTCCGACTTCCACTGAAGAGAAAACTTCTGACTCCGTTCACGGAGCTCTGACAATTCACGATTGATATTGGTAACCTTCTTCTTGACTGATGCATTCTGATCTTTCTCGAGAGCCCGCTTTTCAATTTCCAAACGACGAATATTACGCTCCAATTGATCAAGATCTTCCGGCATCGAATCAATTTCCATCCGTCGGAGAGAAGCTGCTTCGTCGATCAAATCAATCGCCTTATCCGGAAGAAAACGATCGCTAATATATCTCCGAGAAAGTCGTACAGCAGCAATAAGCGCATCATCATCTATCTTCACTCCGTGATGTAATTCATATTTCTCCTTAATACCACGCAAAATAGCGATTGCGTCCTCTTCGGATGGCTCACTCACCATGACTGGTTGAAAGCGCCTCTCAAACGCGGCATCTTTTTCGATGTATTTCTGATACTCTTTGAGCGTCGTTGCTCCAATGGTGCGGAGTTTACCCCGAGCCAGGGCTGGCTTAAGCATATTCGAAGCATCCAGCGACCCTTCAGTCGCCCCCGCCCCGACCAGGGTATGCAGCTCATCAATGAACAGAATGAAATGATCAGCTGAACGCTCGACCTCCTTGAGAATTGCCTTCAGACGTTCTTCAAATTCCCCACGGAACTTCGCGCCCGCAAGAAGCGAGCCGAGATCAAGCGAGATAATTTCTTTCCCCTTGAGACTCTCCGGTACGTCGCCCGAAACAATACGCTGTGCCAACCCTTCAGCAATCGCCGTTTTCCCTGTTCCTGCTTCTCCGATTAAGACAGGGTTATTCTTTGTTCGACGCGAAAGTACCTGCATCACCCTGCGAATTTCCTCATCTCGCCCGATAACCGGATCGAGTTTTTCTTCACGTGCTTGTTTCGTCAAATTGACCGCGTATTTTTCCAGTGCCTGATATGTCTGCTCTGGTTCCTGACTCTCCACCCGTTGATTCCCACGTACCTCTTTGAGCATAGCGAGTACCACGTCATACACAATCTTCATTCGTTCAAGAGAAGACTTTACGCGACTCGGCACCACAAGAATGGCCAACAAAAGATGCTCTGTTGAAACGAAGGTATCTCCGATTTTTTGCATTTCCTTTTCGGCCTCAGAAAACATCTGCGCGAAATTTGGCGCCAAATACAATTGAGCGATGGTTGCAGATTCGGCTCGAGGAAAAGTGTCAATCTCACCGAGGATATTCCCGCGCACGGTATCGATATCGATACCGAGTTTACCGATGACTACCGGCACAATAGAATCTTCCTGCATAAGCAGGGCATACATAAGATGCGCGATCTCCATCTGCGGATTATTGCGCGACAAAGCAATTTCTTGTGCGTGCCGAAGCGCTTCCTGACTCTTGGTAGTAAATTTATTGAGGTTCATAAGCGTAGGTATTTATGACACCTGTATACTACCGCAAAAGTCAAAAATTAGCAATCTCCTATTGAGAGTGCTAATTGAAAAACTACATGGAATACACGTAAAATGTTCAAACCTCAACCAGTCCTTTTGAAAAGGAGATCTTATGCCTCTACTCTGTGATAAAACTCTCTATTGGCATGAAACACCGCCAGATTTTGAGAGAGGCGACTACCTCAGCGCTGAGTCAACTGGCCCTCACGGAGTGCTTGGAAAACTCGTTTTCCAACAGGGAAACTCCTACGAAGTCACAATAAGATTCAATGCCACATTTGAACTCCTGGTCATTTTCCTCATTGCTGATGGGAGAGAATATCCGGTAGGAAGCTTCGTTCCCGATGCCGCCCGGTTGCTGGTTCGCGACTTCATCCTTCCAGCTACCGATCAGATTGATTTCTGAAATACCGGTACCAGAAATCAAAAACAGCCCGTTCGATGTTAAGACGGGCTTTTTCATTTCCGTGCCCATGAATCTCATAATAATATTTACTCCACGACATAACCTAACCATATTCAAGTATTGTACTACCGTGGACAGTACCCAGTCATAGGTCTAATAGGCTCAAAACCACAATAAAGCATGGCACAAATGTGCCAGTTCTCACATGTATTTTCCCAAGCTGTACACGAGGGGGACTTGCTTGCTATACGGATATCGATCTGATGTTGGAGCGCACGCAAGACAATCGACAACACATTGGTTATTCCGCCTCGCTTCCTGGTAATTCATGTATTTCCCATAATTCATCCCGGCTATAAGGATAATAACAGGAACAAATAATCCTATTTTCATTATCCAAGGTAAAAACACCTTTGTCTTTCTCAATCGTTGAATACCAAAAACAATCACTACAATAAAAAGCCAAATAAGAGTGGCAAATCCCGCAGCTAAGAATAACCACCGCATCATTACAGAGTGGTTTGTCCCAGGTAAATTTGCCAAAGCTATGGATGGAAAACTCAAACCGAGAAAAACAAAAAGAATTCTTTGCATAGTCCGTTGTTTATATATCAAGTATATCAGTTTTGTTTAAACAAATGTACTTGACCCCTTTTCTTCTTATTTAAAAAAGAAGCGGGGTCACAAGCGACTGCCTACGACCCCCTATGCTTGTTTCACGAACCCATGATGAAAGGCGGCTTTGCACCTTCGACAACGCAAGCTGCCAGCCTGACGTAAATACCCGATTCCAATAAAATTACCTTAAACTGATTGAGTTCATGCATGATAGTCGATAGGTACCGGAGAGCGCTCAGCGAACCGCTAAGGTCAGCAAAGCTTGAAGGTTGGTAGCTTGGCTGATAGGCGAAGAAGAATTGCTCTATCACCCGGGGCACAGGGAACCCGCCACGACTGGCGTCGCCTTCTTCTTTTTGATAGCGGCACCAACCTATCATGGCCGACGGCTTGAACGGAAGGTTTTCGCTCACGAGGTGTTTGGGTACCTCGAGGCGCTGAGCGATAGTGGCCACATCCGGTTCGGTGAATTGCCTAGGCATGTAGAGGCGCACGGTTTGACCGTAGTCGTTGCGTGGTAACCCCGAAGAGATTACGATCGCCCTATACCGCGCATAAAAACAGCTGAAAAGGTTCTTGTCGACGAACGGATACTCGATACCTTCGAGTGCCTGCGGATCACCTGACCACGTAGGAGCGCAAACTGGTAGCTCATTTCTGAGAATCCTGAACGGATCGGTTGCATGCAAATACAATTCCATAACTGGCCCCTTATAAAGAACTCTCCTTTATCGTCGGAGGGAACACGATTGCCGTAGCTTTTGACGGACATAAAAAAATAACACTTTCGTGTTATTTCGTCAATCCAGCTCCACCTGTTGGATGAAGTTCGAACCCGTGAAATAATCTCTACTTAAAGATTAAGTCTACCACTAATGGCTGCCGCCACCAGGTTCCATGCTACCGCTACAGTACCTTCTTTTGCAAAGTTAAAGACCCCAAGAAATCTTTCCTTTATTCTTGATGACTTTTCCTCCGACTCAATATCCTGCACTACTAACCTGATCTCTTTCTCCTCGTCACTAGTAATTTCTCCCTTCTCTTTCTTGAGAAGCCCTAATAACTCCTTAACGAGGATTTCACCTTCTTCACTAATTGAGATTGTTTGATAAATATTCTCTCCTATGCCTACTGGTGAATTATAAAAATTACTATGATTAATACTTACAGTAGAGGATTCTCGAGCTTTCGACTTAACTTCCTTAAACTTATTAAAATAATACTTTAATCCTGTTTCTGTGATACAAACATACTCTTTTTTGTCTTCTGTTCCAATAAAAGATCTATCGTCAGCGAGTCTTTTATTGAAGAAAACTCTAGGTCCGGTCCAGATTAACTTTTCTTTCATAAGGTCATCAAAAGCGATATCGTAAGAAACTTTTTCTGAACTTCCTCCTACTAAATTCTTCTCTAACTCACTAATAGATATCCCCTCATAGCCCTTTATTAAGTCCTTATGCGTTACTGCTTTACTTTGGAAATCTGTAAAGAGATCGATCAATATTCTCTTTTTGAATGAATCTGGAGGAATCATAATACAAGGTTTTTTATTGGTTTAAATGAGAAGAAAAGGGGTCAGGTACCTTTTTCGGGTTCTTTTCTCTATTATATTCACCCCTAAAACAAAAAGCACACCAAAATGGTCGTGCTTTCATTTATGCTCCCCCTAATGGACGTGTTCCACAACCTGAATATGCGGAAATTGGCGGAGGATTTGCGGCTATTGCGGATTTCATGCCTTGGTTATCAAGATGCGTGACCAATATTGGGACGTATTCCGCCTATATTCCTTTCCGCTTTATTCGTCGCGTCACTCGCCGCACGTTTCACTTCCTTTTTCAGCCCGTACGTATTCCCGTGGCGAAGCATTCCCAGATACGAAGCGACGGTTTCTTTCTTCCCCCGTTTCTCTTTTATGGTGCGAAACATCCGCCTTTTCGTCGCTCTGCGAAGCACTCTGTGATCGGGAAAGTGCACCCATCCGAGAAAATCGACGCCCGAGAGAAGCGTGTGCAGGGAAACTTTCTTGGGATGAAGCTCCAGTTTCAGCTCGCTTGAGAGAAAATCCTTCATTTTTGGAATAAGCGAAACAAGCCATTTCTTGTCCCGTGAAAACACCACGAAATCATCGGCGTAGCGTATGTAATATTTTGTTTTGAGAACGTGCTTTGCGAATTGGTCGAATTCGTTCATGTAGATGTTGACCAAAAGTTGCGAGGTGAGGTTGCCGAGAGGAACACCAACACCCCTTTGCACGGAGTGAAAGCTTTCTATGATTTCGGACAAAAGCCGGAGAATGTCGGCGTCGGAAATGTACCGTTTCAAAATGTCCGTCAGTACGGCATGGTCGATATTTTCGAAAAACTTCCGTATGTCGCATTTGAGCACCCATGCCGTTTTCGTATGGTTTTCGGATACCTTTCGGGAAAACGATCGAAAAGCGTTTACTGCCTTGTGCACGCCCTTTTCCTTTCTGCACGAGTAGGAATGGGCTATGAAAGTGTTGTCGAAAAACGGATACAGCATGCGATAGAGAGCGTGGTGCAAGAGCCGATCGCGCACTTTTGCTTTGTGGATGTTTCTCGGTTTCGGGTCGGAGATATTGAAGGCATGGTACGGGGAGTGTTTGTAGGATTTCGAAGAGAGATCATTGTGCAAGGCGATAAGGTTTCCCATGAGATTGCTCTCGAAAATCTGCACGTCTTTTTTTGCTTTTTTACCGACGGAAAACTCGCGCCATGCAAGCAAGAGATTTTCGAGAGATATAATAGAATGGTACGTATGAACACACTTTCTTCTCATACCTCTCCTGTCGCCCCTTTGAAACTTTTACCGGTGTTGCAAAAGTTGAAAGAGGCGTATGTATTGTGGTTTGAATATTACAAAACGTTGCCCAAAGCGCATCGGTACTCTTTGGGAAAAAGAGTGGACGATTTGTTTGTCGCGAGTATCGAGGGAGTGTCTCAGGCGAGTTTTTTGCCCCGAGAGAAGAAGTTGCCGTACGTACAATACGCCATACAAAAATTGGATACGGTCAAAATCTTTCTCATGATCTTGTGGGAAACCAAATCGTTGGATAACAAAAAATATATCGCCCTGTCCCTCAAATTGGAGGAGATTGGCAGAATGCTCGGGGGATGGAGCGGGCAAATCGCAAAACAAAACTCCCCCAACGCGAGGTCGGGAGAGAAATGAAGAGAGTTTCGGGGACGAGGAACGCAAACGCCCCATTGTCATTCCACTGGTTGTCGGGATGATCCCAATAGGCGTTGAGCCACCTGCCATCATCGTTGCGGTTGGTGTTGAGCACGTTCGGATCGCCGTCAGTAATGCGAAAAGTCTCATCCCTTTCACCACCCCTTGAGTACTCTCAGGGTTGTATCGCATTCGGCATCTCAAATGCCATAAAACTTTTCACCAAGTATCTTCATTTTTTGAAAGTTCCCGCTCGCGGTTTTGTGCGAACGGGTTCACATACGTCACGCTATCCGCAGCCGTAACCGCGGATATTCTCGATCGTACGGATACCGGTTTCGGTGGCAAGAAATCATGGTCGCTTGCATATTCACCTACTCCCGCCTTCAGTATACTAAAATGAAAAGCCCCTCGCACTCCTCTCACGCGTTTCGCGCAAAAGAAAGTGCAAAGGGCTAAGTGTCAAAAAACAAGGGCTCAGTTTTGAAGAACCGAGCTCTAACTTGCGGGGACGAGGAACGCAAACGCCCCACTGCCACCCCACTGGTAGTCGGGACGACCCCAAAAGGCGCCGAGCCACCTGCCACCATCGTGGCGGTCGGTGTGGAGCACGATCGGATCGCCGTCAGCATCCTTGATCGGGTCATGGAGACCCGCAATGTACCACGCCTCCGCCTGCTCCATCTGGCGGTCGGAAACCGTCTTACGGACGCGAGACATGATGCCGGCACGCGGGATATGGTAGCCGAACCCGCGAGCGTACTCGCGGATGCTCGCGGTCGTGCGATTGCCCGAGATCTCGCGACCCAGGATCAGAACGACATTGCACTCCACACCCTCCTCGAGGCGATGGTTGGCATCGTACTCGGGGTCATTGAGCACCTGCATCGCGTAATAGCTCACGCGAAAACCCTGCTCCCGCAGGAGAGCGATCTCCTCCCTGCCCGTGAGGGCGCGCCCCACGATCTTGAGCACGTAGTGCCCATTCTCGTTTTTGGGGAACGGGAGTGGCTTGGGTTGGATAATCAACTCGTCCCGGAGAAGGGCTTCGACCCCCTCCATGCCTCCAAGCTTATTAATGACCACCTCCATTTCCCCCCATGTCATTTTTCTGTATTTCATCTTCCTCTCCTCCGCTGCTTGCCGATTCGTTTCTCGCTGCCCGCGAGGCAAGGGGCTAAAAACCAACACGGTCATAGCCAGAAATCTTGAATACCCGTTCAAAACTTATGGCTATGACCGATGTGACGTTGGTTGTAAAAGAACCGTATACCAAACGTCCCATCGTATCACATTCTTTGCAAGATGTCAATGGCGAGTACCAAAACCCGAATTCTTTTGAAAATCCAGTATTTTCCAATCTCTCAGATTGCTCCGGCTAAAACTGTATTTATCTTCCGAATTTACCCGCCAAACACCCCCGTTTTGCACCACAATACCGCCCCACAGCGTATATTTTTCGTTTATGGCATAGTCGCCCCATCTCTGACATTTTCCCGCGTTGTACGCCCCTATGAACGATTGCAGCCCCTTTGCCCGCGATCCCGCGTTTTTTGCGGTGTCCCCCGCCTTGGTGTCAAAAATGCCGATCCTATTCCCCTGTTTCACGATAAAATCAGGATAAAAAAGCGAACTGACGCCATCGTCGTTTGCATACTCAACGGCAAAATTGTCACGTCCAAAATCGCCGTTCTTGAACCACCACTCAATACCACCTTGCTTTTCCAAAAACTCGATGAATTTTTGCTCGTTCTCGCGCCCGATATACTTTTTCCCGATGTAAAACGGGTCGATCGCACATTTCTCGCTCTTCAAAATCTCATACTCATCCGTAAAAGCATATTCTTCGTGCAACGAAAAGATAAGGTGTTCCCGCGACTTCTCCACTTTGCTTTGCTCCTCTTTTTCACGGATCGGCTTGTATGTCTCAAGGGCGACGGCAATCACTTTTCTCAACACGCTCGTATCCCCTTTTTCGAGGTCGTTACATACGATTGAATAAAGCGGCGGATTTTGAATATTGATCATTTCCTTGAGCCACACGTTTATCGCGGTCTTGAGCTTGCTCCAAGAACGTTCGGGTGCATATTTTTTACTTTCTTCTTCCTGTTGAGCGATTTCCCGATACAGCAAAAGATCGTAAAGTTTTTTGATATCCCAGTACGACGCTTTGTGATCGAGGGTGTCTTTATCCTCTTCAATCTCTCGAATAAAGTCATCGTATTCGTTGACAAATTCATATATTTTGTGATATAAATTTAAGTTGTTTAAAAATCAGGACGGGTGCGTTGTAGCTTATTGCAAATTTTTTCGCACCGAAAGAAACGACGAGAGTAGGGCGCCTTCGATAGATTGGCTCCCTCTTTCCTCAACAACGCGTAAGCACCTTGAAGTAAAGAACGGAGCCATGCCACATGGATCAACAAGTTCTGTACTTCAAGGAGGGCATCATGATTCAGGTTAGATTTTTGTGCGAGAGAGCATCGCTCTACTGGCATCAGATCAGACAGCCGGATGGTGATCTCGTTGGCTTTCTCAGCGAATTGCAAGTCATCAAGGGCATTCGGGGAAATCTCGCTTTCGAATTGGATAAAGATTATGCCGCATTCTACATAGCGGATAACAACAGTAATCAAGTTTTCTACTTGTGCGCTATCAGCCCTCATTTGGGCAAGGCATTTAGGATCTACAAACGAACAGTTCCTCAGCAAGACATCAGGGAGTTTACACTCCGCTATCAACCAAGAATGTCTGCTTGAGATCTTCAGGAAAAACAACACTCAGGAGCCCGCAAGGACTCCTCTTTTTTTATCAAAATTCTTCTCCCCCTCCCCTCGACTCACCGATCATATCTTAAATCTTATGGGAGAAGCTTGTATCTATATTCACGAATAGCCTCCCGGGTAGAAAGCGAGAGGTTCGGTAAATGGAGCGCTTCATCAATGGTAAAGTATTCACATCCCTGCCCTTCACTGAGCTGTATATCTTTGAGATCTGCATTCGTCTGAGCCAAGAAAAGAGTAGTTTTGCTTTTCTCAATTCCTGCTCCCAACACACTCTCAAGAACGGTATCTCCTAACTCTTGAATGTTATCAACTGAAATATTGATCTCTTCCTTCAATTCTCTCACTAAAGCCTCGAGCGGTTTTTCGTTGTCCTCAAAGTTACCACCCAGAAGACCATAGGTATTCGGATTCGTGATAGCAGGGTTATTATCCCTCAGTTGAAATAAATACTTCCCAAGCCTGTCATTCTTTACAAAAACCTTAACCACGTTTTTCATAATTTCAAATTCTTACCCATAAGATTAAGGAGTCTCATTTTCGAACCGTATCATAACACATCAGAATAGAAGCGTAGTAGCACCAGTATCATACTTCCAGCACCTCCACATAATACCTAAGACACCCTGTTGAAAAGTAGACAAAAAAAGTTCTCTCGTACTTGCTCCGCATTATGAAGGATGTTAGAACCGTGATACGGGAACAAGAAGAGTTAGTTTATCTACCTCATCTTAATTTTTAGATAAAAAGAAATGCCCCTTGTTTATACTCGCTGGGGCATAATGCGAGTGTCGGCGTTAGCTTTCTTTTTCTTCCACCTTTTCTTCGATGACTTGTCCTGTCACTGCGTCGACAATCTTTGTCTTTACAACTTCCTCAACGGAAGTCGTCGCGGCAAAGAAAAGGGCGAGAAGACCTAGGACTTCATGGCCTAACAACCAAAGAATCACGCAGAGCGTCAACCTCGGGAAAAGAAATATCCCGATGAGGCAGAACAATACGTTTACAGGATCTGCAACCATTTATCCCTCCTGAAATTGGATGAAAACAAAGAGCTGAGTTACAATTTTGTAACAGTTTATATTAGCATATTTTTATGATAAAGTCAATACTTAAAGGTATCATAAAATGGCCTATTAAAGCCATTTTATGAAGTCAGCTCCTACTAGCGAATAAACTTAGAACTTTTGATTGGGGAAGCATTAAGAAGATGGTGGAAGGAACGGCAAGACTAATACACTGCCAAATCTTTCTAACAAGAAAAATCCATCTTTGAGAGAGTCAAAGACCACTTCATAATAATAAACCGAGCCTTATTCACCTGTTCCACAAAATGATCCTTCAGAAAACCATGCTCGGAATTGTTTGATAACACTACATATATTTTGTTATCAAAAAACATAAAATTCAAATCTGGCATCGTATCGATAAGCACCGCCATAAGATCTGGAGCAAGAAATTGCCGTATCTCATCTTCGGCACCATTCTCAACAAACAGAGAAAAATAGTTCGAAAAGTCCCCCTCCAGCTGAACGGCAACACCAGGAAAAACATGGGCTACATCAAATGTTTCACCAAATGCATCGCCCTTGCTAATGATGAGCATATTTGGGCACTTTCTGTTGTTGGTAATTTCAAGCAATGTCGTTTCATATGCAGCCTTTCTCATCCACTTATAATAAAAATCAAACATTCTCACGGGATATCCCTCTATGGTTCCAAAGAAAACATTAGTGATGCGAGAATCTTTCCCAAGAGTCTGAAGTTTTTCATGAACGCTTGAGATATCACCCGTCTGAGAAAATGTAAACCCCATCTCACTAGCAACTAACTCCCTGTTTTCCTTACTAGCATTATTTCTTATCCTAGACAAAAAAACAAAAAATAAAAAAATGCTCACTATATCGAGAGAAAAAGAAATCCCAATTTCTTTGTTACAACATACAGCATCACATTTCCAATTCCTACAATAAAGAAAAAGAGAAGAAAGTGTTTTAAATATGGTCGAAAAAGATTACGCTGAACTTGCATTTCCTGTTCATAAAGAATGTCCTCCCTCATTTTCGGCTTATATTTCAAGATATTATAATAGATCCACACCCAGAAGCCAACGCAAAAAACTATTCCATATCCAACGCCCTGATAATGAGCTACAACAACACCCAAGACAATGCAAAATATGAAAGCTACCATCTTTACTAGAAAACTTGTTTTCCTCCGATCATTTGAATCGATAGAAGACACATTTTCATTTTGCATATAGAGCGCTTTAAAAAATTTTAAGTTTGTTACTTTTATATTATATCAGGTTCTAACGCTCTATCAGAAGTATAAAAAAGGCTTTTTACAGTCTCATTTTCATTTACTCTGACGGTAAAATTCGGACTTTTTTACTCAGGGTCTGTGGCGTGAAAGACGCAGTTACCCTTACCAGCAGACCAGAGACGAAGGGCTTGAATGACTATTTCTCGATCTGAAGTAACAATATACACAGTCTGAGTTCCTCCAGAACTAAACTTCAGCTCAAGCCCTCCATGTTCCACCCGATTGACACGAAGTGACCGGTGGCCGCTTCTTCGACCTGATGGTACCCGAATCACCGAAGGAGCAATTTTTGCTACTACTGCAAGCGTGTTCAAAAATGTCACTCCTTCGATGGTGAAATCCGTATAACTACTGTGCCCGTTGGTCGTTTTGGCGAGTGAGGCAGCGCCGTGTTTTTTCGTCACACGCGGATTATTTTCGCTCTTCCAGTTTTACCTTCACTTTCTTGGTTTCCCCCTTATGCCACACCTCTAGAGTAATTTCTTGATTGACATCTTTCTCCACCAGAAGATTGGCTAATTGATTTTTTTCATCAATATTCACCCCGTCTATCGAAAGAATAATATCATTCTCTACAATACCCGCCTTATCCGCCGGTGAACCAGGAATAACCGAGAAATCCGTCACCTTTTCTCCTCGAATTACCAAAGCGCCATGATTGAGAGGAAGATTATTCTCCTTTGAAATCTCCTCATTCAAAATCAGATAACGGACACCGATATATGGTGTTGCGATTTTCCCTGTCGTTTTCACTTGCTCTACCACTCGCTTGACCTGGTTAATCGGAAGTGCAAACGCGATATTCTCCGCTCCCTGAGCCATGGCGACATTTACTCCGATTACCTCGCCTGATATGTTAAACAGCGGTCCGCCGGAATTTCCTGGATTAATAGCCGCATCTGTCTGCAAAATACCCGATAATTGTTCCGACTGTCCAAATCTGGACCCGGCAGAGACTTCACGTTTCAAACCAGAAATAATGCCCCTCGTCACCGAGTTTTCAAATTCACCGAGTGGATTCCCAATAGCAATCACGGTCTGTCCGACTTTCACTTGGTCAGAATCTCCCAAATCAAGTACCGGAAAATCTGATCCCTCTATTTTCAGTACCGCAATATCACGGACCAGATCACGAGCCAATACCGTCGCCGCGTGTTCCTTCCCATCATTGGTCATCACGGTATACTCCGCTGCCGTATCCGATACGACGTGCTTATTTGTGACCACCAAACCATCGGCTGAAACAAGGAAACCAGAACCACTCCCGATCTGTTGTTTTTGAGTCACGCCTGAATCACGACCGTCCTGCTGACGAGTGTTAAACGGATCGAGAAAAAATGGATTTTGAAAAAAGCTCCGTACCTTCGGAATATCCTTCGAAACAACAATGCTCACCACTCCCGGAGCATTACGCTCTACGAGGTTTACAATGGCTCCATCATCAGAGGAGACAATATCCTCCCGCCCAGGCCGCTTCTGATCCGCTGATTTTCCTTCATCTGATTGCTGAGAAAAGAAACGCGACTGTTCGCTCAACATTTTATGAAATGCTGGGGCAGTACTTCCCCCTATAAAACCAAAAACGGCTGCCACGAGTAAAATAACGAAAAACTTCAGTCCTTCTTTTTTTCTTGTGTCCCAATCAAGAGACCGATCAATTTTTGGAGAGATTGCCCGTTCTGATAAAACATCAGGGGTTACATTTTCAGTATTTTGTTCCATATGTATTTTTTTAGATCACTTACACAGAATCAAAAGTATTGATTATGATTTGACAGACATATTCTTTTGAGTCTCTTCGAGTAATTTCTGTTCGAATTGTTTCATTTCACTGCTTCGAAAATCAATACGTGCATTCTCGGTATCCCAGACATATTCGCGTGAGAGAATCAGGGGAGGAGAAGCTCGCATCCGCTCGACAAGCCAGTCAGCCGCGGTTTTCTTTTTTGTAAAAACCTGTTTTAACCGGTACAGCATTTGCTCTCCTTCCTGCTTTGTCTCTTCAACAACGATGATATGAAACCCAATCTCACTTTCCACGACATCACCCACCACGCCGACTTGTTGTTTTGCCACTGATGCCTGCAGATTTTTAGACAAATCTTTCACGAGAAACCAGCCCAATTTTCCTCCTTCTGATCTTGTTCTGCCTTCAGAATACTGCGAAACAACTTCATCAAAAGATGCGCCTGATTGTAATGCCCGATGAGCTTCCTGTATCCTTTTCTCTGCCCGTGCTTTCTGATCCGTATCTTGATCATATTTTGCAATCAACCGCTCTTCGTACAAATCCGGCAAAACTACTTTCTCTTCAAAATCCCGCATGTTCCATCCATACAATCGTTCAAGATTAGCTTCCACATTTTCCGCTGTACCACCAGATTCTTCCAGCTTCCGACGCACGCCATCACGCGCGGCTTCTCTGGTGACCACAATCCCCTGCTCATGGGCGAGAGTCATGATGACAGAATCTTCAAACATCTTATTCAGCACTTCTTTCTCTCGGACAAGAAGGCGCTTCTGTCCATCTTCAGTCGAAAAATCAATACGCAAACCATACCGAGAAAAATCCTGGTTTTCATAAAACCGTCGAACCGATTGGACATTGCGCGACAAGTTTTTGGTGGTAATGACCACGTGATATCCGTCTATGACCAAAGGAAGGGGGATGGTTGTTCGAACGATACTCCCGAGACGACTCCCTTCAGGAGTGACGTATCCAATCAAACAAACGAAAATAATCAATAATCCACCGATACTCACCAAGGCGAGCACTCCCACTTTCAGCGTTATTTTTTTTCCTTGTATTTTCATACGTATTTCAAATCGGTCGCTGATTACCAAATAACATTCTCCACCATTTCACATAATTTGGTGAGTGAAACTCCGCGGTACGACCAGTGCC
>CAYOHD010000003.1:0-4569 GCA_964403705.1 uncultured Bdellovibrionales bacterium
CTGAGGAACGACGACGTGAATTTGTGAGATCTTTGAATAATCGGGCAGAAGATTCGCGTATCAGTATACGGACAACACGCGAGGATATCTGGAAGGAAATCCAGGAAATGGAGAAAACGGGTGAGATTGCCGAGGACGATAAATTTATTGGTAGGGATGAATTACAGAAAGTGGTTGATGAGTATAATGCGAAAATAGAAACTATCCGAAAGGAAAAAGAAAAGGATATTATGACGGTGTAGATGTTGAGTAATTTTATTGAGAGATGTGTATTATGCTGACGATTTTGATTTTCGCCCTTATTCTGGGAGTTTTGGTATTAGTGCATGAACTTGGTCATTTCCTTGTGGCGCGACGCAATGGAGTGAAAGCGGATGAGTTTGGTTTTGGTTTTCCGCCTCGTTTGATTGGAATAGTGAAAAATGACGTAACCGGAAAATACGATATCATTTTGGGTGATAAGGAGGTAGAAAGTCCACATACTATTTATTCACTGAACTGGATTCCGCTTGGGGGGTTTGTGAAGATCAAGGGTGAGGGAGGAGAGAATGCGCATGATGCTGATAGTTTCGCGAGACAGACTGCGTGGCCGCGTATCAAGATATTGGGCGCTGGTGTGGTGATGAACTTTGTGTTGGCATGGGTGTTGATTTCTTTGGTTTATATGGTAGGGCTGCCTCAGCCCATTGATCCAGATGAGCGTGGCAAGTATCCCGATCAGAAGGTACAAATTTTGGAAGTAAAGCCAGAGACACCAGCTGCGGAGATGGGTCTCCGTCCGCTTGATGAGATTATTTCTATCGATGGTGTCCTTATCACCACTACGGATGAGGCAATTCAGGGTATAGCGGCCAAGAAGGGGCAGGAGTTTTCTTTGGTGATTCATCGGGGAGAGACTGCTCTGACCATACAAGGTGTGCCGCGTATGGAGTATCCGAAAACTGAGGGCGCATTGGGGATTTCATTGGCTGAAACGGCGCTCATCACCTACCCTTGGTACACGGCTCTTTTTGAGGGAGGGAGGACAACGGTACAGGTAACCGGTACTATCTTTGCGTATTTAGGAAAAATGATCGGGTCGTTGTTTGGGGGAGGGGAGAGTGTGCCTCTTGATGTTACTGGACCAGTCGGTATTGTGTATCTGACGAAGCAAATGACAGAGATGGGATTTTCGTATCTCCTGTGGTTTGGAGCGCTCCTCTCGATTAATCTGGGTATTTTTAATATCCTTCCTATTCCCGCGTTGGACGGAGGACGCATCTTTTTTATCTTGATTGAAAAACTCCGTGGAGGGAAGCCGGTTTCACATCTTGTAGAAGGGCGTATCCATCAGATTGGTTTTATGTTATTGCTCGGCTTGATGCTTTTGGTGACTATTCGCGACATTTCGCAATTTCAGATTCTTGATAAGATTCGCGGACTTTTTGTGTGATATTTCTTGAAGTGAATTCGATTGGAAAGCCTAAGATGAAGCATTATTCCCGGATTTTTCTGGTGGAACCTTCTAGGTATTGCAATATATTGAAATATGTGTTAGAATAGGTTTTCGCTTTTTAACAATATTTTTCACAAAAGGGGTTCCCGTGAAGTCTATTCTCGTTTCGTACAAGGAACCCTCGATAGAAGTGTTCCTTGCTTTGTGGTTGATTCGAATGTTCGGGAGACCAGCACTAGGATTCCGATGTGCCAGGGTGGTGTACTACGAGGGTGCTCAGCCGCCTACCCCATCAAATTTACGGGAGGACGTTTTGGTCTTGACTCCGGGATGTCTCTCGGCGAAGAATGAAAAACAATTTTTTACGGGGCTTTTGGTCTCGACTTCAGTGCGGAATGTCCTGCGGACGTATATCCGGAAAGCAAGAAACTCGGGTGTTTTTGCTCGTGAATTCACTCGGGCAATAGCTTCCGTTCAGAAGCCAGCCCCGGTGCTGTTTGCAGAAGCAGTATGTTTTTTTGATGTGGTACTTGGAGAGAGAACGAGAAGGATAATCACCTCGACCGAGGCATGTTATGCGTTGGAACTGAACAGGCAGAGGAAAGAGAAAGAAGAAAGGGCTGCCTCTTTTGTGAAATGACGTAGCAGTTGAGAGCCCACAAGGGGTAGAGGAGAGAAATTCACTTTTCTCTGATTCCTTCTTGTGGGTCTTTTTTTTATTCCACAAAAATGGGATATACGGTTTGACCAAGCCGGATTGGTGGCGTAAGATGGGGAAAGATATGCTAACTGATACCCTATGCGTCAGTCACAATTGTTTACTCGGGTTTCTCGACAGGTGCCCAAAGATGAGGTCTCCAAGAATGCTCAATTACTGATTCGGGCTGGTTTCATACATAAGGAAATGGCCGGTGTTTATTCGTTCCTTCCCCTTGGATTACGGGTGCTGAATCGAGTGATTGGTGTCATTCGTGAAGAAATGGATGCAATTGGAGGACAGGAACTGACATTAACCGCGCTTCAGGAAAAGTCATTGTGGGAGAAAACGGATCGTTGGGATGATCGGAAGGTGGATGTCTGGTTTAAGACTAGTTTAAAGAACGGAACTGAGCTTGGACTTGGATCGACTCATGAAGAGCCAATGACTCGTCTTGTGGCGCAGTATGTGAATTCCTATCGTGATTTGCCATTACTTGCCTATCAGTTTCAAACGAAGTTTCGCAATGAGATGCGAGCAAAATCAGGCATTATGCGGGTGCGAGAGTTTATTATGAAGGATCTCTATTCTTTTGCACGAACGGAAGAGGAGCATGCTGTATTATACGCCTCTGTTCGTGCTGCTTATATGCGTATTTTCGAACGTGTAGGTCTTGGGAAATTGACGTATGCAACGTTTGCTTCGGGAGGGATTTTCAGTAAGTACTCGGAAGAATTTCAGACTGTCAGTGAAGCGGGTGAAGATTTGATATACGTGGATGAAGCGAGTGGTCAGTCATTGAACAAAGAAGTGCTTTCGGATGAAGTGTTGGCTGATCTGGGAATAGAACGCGAGAGACTCGTTGAGAAAAAATCTATTGAGGTTGGTAATATTTTCACACTCGGGACCCGTTTTTCCGATCCTCTTGGGTTGAAGTATCGCGATGAAAATGGACAAGAACAATCTGCGTTTATGGGTTGCTATGGTATTGGACCGGGCAGGGTGATGGGAACTATTGTTGAAACATTATCAGATGAGAAGGGAATTGTGTGGCCAGAATCAGTTGCGCCGTTTCGGGTACATCTTCTTTCTTTAGGGCAAAATGAACGAGCTGATACCATTTACCAGGAGTTTACGGCAGCTGGTATTGATACGCTGTACGATGATCGTGATGTTTCCGCTGGAGAAAAATTTGCTGAGAGCGATCTCATTGGTATTCCATATCAAGTTATCATGGGGAAGAAAACCATTGAGAATGGTGAAGTTGAAATTAAACGACGAGACACTGGTCTGGTAGAACGAGTTTCTCTTGATGCCCTTGTGGGGTATTTTCAGAAGCGATAAATAATTTTTCTTATTTCGTAACCGTATGTCCGCACTCCCAACGCGTATTGTGATTTCTCTCGGAGGATCACTTCTGGTACCAGACACTATTGATACTGATTTTGTAAAAGCTTTCAAAAAACTCATTGTCAGTGAGGTGAAAGCGGGGAAACAGTTTATTTTGATTACGGGAGGAGGAAAAACTGCTCGTCGTTATATCGAAGCAGCGGGTAATGTGAGTCGTATTACGGATGACGACAAGGATTGGCTGGGTATTCATGCTACGCGTATGAATGCGCATTTCATCCGTACGGTTTTTCGTGCCCATGCTCACCCGCGTATTAATACGAACCCACATGATTTGGAGGATTTCTATGGAGCTAAAGAACCGATCTTGGTTGCCGGAGGATGGCGGCCGGGACATTCGACAGATTTCGATGCAGTTTTGCTTGGGAAGTATCTCGGCGCAAAGAAAATCATCAACCTGTCGAATATTGACTATGTGTATGATAAGGATCCTCGACAGTTTTCGGAAGCTAAACCATTCAAGAATATGAATTGGAAAGAATTTCGCACATTGGTGGGGGATGATTGGGATCCGGGCATGAATGCTCCTTTTGATCCAATCGCTGCTCGGTTGGCTCAGGAGGAAAATATGGAGGTTATTATTTTGAATGGCCAGAATTTGGTGAATCTTTCTCATTCACTGAATGGACAACCGTTTGTTGGAACGGTGATTAAAGATTGAATATGGCCATCATGGGACAAAAAAAGATACTCCTCGCTTCACCACGAGGATTCTGTGCGGGAGTAGCACGGGCGGTTTCAGCGGTTGAGGAGACCCTGCAAATATGTGGATCCCCCGTGTATGTGAAGCATGAAATTGTGCATAATAAGCACGTCGTAGCTGACCTCGAGCGGAAAGGGGCTATAACAATCGAGACGCTTACAGAGGTTCCGGAAGGATCAGTGGTTGTTTTTTCGGCGCATGGTTCACCATGCGCGCATTACGAAGAGGCGAAAGCGCGTCGTATTACGCTGATTGACGCAACTTGTCCTTTGGTGACGAAAGTGCATCTCGAGCTTCTTCGTTATTTGAAGGATGGGTATCAGG
>CAYOHD010000003.1:4579-18586 GCA_964403705.1 uncultured Bdellovibrionales bacterium
GGAACCGGTGTCTTAGGAGAGGCTCCGGAAGTCCATATTCCAATTATTGAAACTATCTTTGATGTGGATAGACTGGCTATTGGCAATCCAGAAAAACTAGTGTATTTGACGCAGACGACGCTTTCGATTGATGAAACAGGGGGAGTTATAGAGGCTCTCAAGAGAAAGTATCCGCAGATTATCGCTCCGCCACTTCAGGATATTTGTTTTGCTACGACGAATCGCCAGGCCGCGGTGAAAGCACTTGCCGAACAGGCACGGTTGGTGATTATTTTTGGGTCACAGAATTCTTCAAATTCACGGCGGTTAATGGAAACGGCACAAATGGCAGGAGCTGAATCATACCTAGTTGATGATGTCTCCATGGTTGATGAATCATGGTTTCTTCGGAGTGAGGTTATCGGGATAAGCGCTGGAGCAAGCGCGCCAGAGCGTGTGATCTCGGAAGCTGTGGAATTTTTTCGTGGAAGAGGTTATGTGATTGAAAATTTTGAGGTATTAGAAGAGAATATGCGATTTACCCCACCTCTTGAACTTTTGCGGATGCAGAAGCAAGGAGCTCAAGCGTGATATTCGCGTTCAAGAATAAGGGAGAGGGTTTCTTGCGCGCAGGTATCCCAAGAGAATTTTTTCAAACGTTCTTCGCCCTTTCTGATGAGTGATTGTCGGAGGGCTTCGTCTTTCCAGAGCCGAGTGAGCTGTGCGGCAATCATTTGGGTGTCGAAGGCATCTGTAAATAATGCCGCTTCTCCTGCGACCTCAGGAAGGCTAGAATTGTTGGCGGTAAGAACTGGAACTCCAGAAGCAAAGGCTTCAAGAATGGGCAGCCCGAATCCTTCGTAGAGTGAGGGAAAAGCAAAACAACGAGCACCCTGATAGAGAGCGGGAAGATGAGCAGAAGGAATTTGTCCGAGGATAAAAATATCATCACGATAGGGAGATCGTTCTTTGGCTACAAAAATCTCCTGGGATAACCAAGCCCGCTCGCCAGCGAGAACAAGTTTGGCACTTGGGGTATCTTGTTTTAAGAGAGCGAAGGCTTCGATGAGACGGACAAGGTTTTTGCGAGGTTGGAGCGCCCCGACATAGAGAATATAGGATTGATCATGAAGACCATAGGTGTTGAGAAGAGAATCTTTTTTTTGTTTCAGGACTCGTGTTTCAAAGCGTTCACGATTGAATCCGTGATGGATGACATGGACTCTGTTTTGTGGGAGCCAGGGAAAAAAGATGAATAAATCATTCTTGGTTGCCTCAGAAACAGCGATAATGTGTTGGGCGCGAGCAATAGCACGATTGAGGAGGAAGTTAAGTTTGAGACGAGTAGTCTGCGTGAAAGTTTCGGGGTATTTTTTGAAAGCAAGATCATGGACAGTAATCGTGACGTGGGATTTTTTTGGGAGAAAGACGGGAACTGCCTGTACGGGAAAAAATATTTTCTCAGGACGAGAGAGAAACATAGCAAGGGCGAAGCGGGTTTGCATCCACTGACTTGGAAAAGGGATAGAGTTCAGGGTATAGTTGGTAAAAAATGGCGGAGTCAATTCTGGGTTGAATGTCTTCTTATGGTATAAGTGAAAATGTGCGTCTGGTGGTGCGAGTGCGCCGAATCGCTTTAAGAGTTCTAAGAGATATACGCGAGTACCATCAATGCGGGAGGCATCTAGATCGGCAACCTGAAGAGCGATATTCATACGGCAGAAAATATTCGTCGAAACAGATATCCGAGGAAAGCACAAAACAAAAGGATAATGACTATGGCGGGGATTGGAAATTTGAGAAGAGAAAGGATAAGAAGAATAGTACTTAAAAATCCAAGAAATATTATGAGAAACCAACGCAAGGGACGATTCAAGGAGTTGATTTTTTGAGGAAGCCATACTGAAATAGCATGGTGCAAAATAAAGAGGGACAGGATACCGCCAAAGTAGAGAGGGAGATTGATACGTGCTGATACGAAAGTCGGGAGCAGTATTTCGAGTGACCAGAGTAGAAGAAATCCAAGAGTGGCGAGTTTGAGAAATTCAGTAAAAATGGCAAAAGCGACGGGGGTCATTTTGTGGTGCTTGAGGAGAAGGAGTAAAGGGTATCTCATAGGAATCTATATATCTTGTCCGAACCGGATGAGTAACCGTGAATACATTTGATTTGCGAAAAGAATAAAATTATCTTTTGTTTGGTCAGATATTAATGACACGGTAATCATGTCGAGATCCGCAGGGGCATCAGGGGAATTGTTTTTAAGAGAAAGCTGGAATGCATTTCCAAATTCTTTGGAGAGGGCGTTTTTTGGTATATCGCAGGTGAATGTTTTTGGACGATGCCAGGAAGAGACTGGGATACAGGAGAGAAGCGTATTTCGGGAAGAGAGAGATGCGATAATCGGTGTCGTTTGTTCGAGAATGAATTTTCGATATTCCGGTGAAGTGATAGGTCGCAGTTTTTGGTTGTACACGAGAAGATAAACCCCGCTGTCCTGATCCTGGAAGAGAGTCCCGTCTGATTGCGGTGCTCCGTATCGTAGAGCTCGTCCACGTTCGTAGATACCAATTTCTTCCTCGTGAACCGGAAGAACGTCATCAAAACGGTAGCCCATGGAAAGCAGTATGTCGGGGTTGCCAAATGGTCTAATTTCGTTCTCACTGGTTACCAGAAATACGCTGTCAGCGAATGAAATAAGGCTGCCACTTCGAAAACCGATCCAGTCAGAAGAAAGAGGTAAGGACTGATCGGTACTCAGGGGAAGCGGAATTGCAAATGATTCGGGATAATGTGAGAGATAGGCTGCGCTTGAAACAAAACGTTTCAGCACACCATCTGTTTCAGCATAATAGATGCCCTCTGCATCTCGATATAGAGGAGGATGTTCGAATGAAGCAAGAGGTGTTTCGTCGATCGGGAAGAAGAATGAGCGATATGAACGAGAGAGAGAGGCTTTAAACTGAGTATCTTTGGGTAATTTTTTGGAAAGGGTGAATGATACACGAGTAGCAGAAAAGGTGAATGGACTTTCAAAGTTACCGACAAGGGCTTGACCGCCCAAGATGTGACCATTGGTTATAGGCGACTGATTTGTGGCGTTGCGTGGCTCAAGAAATGTATTCTTAGCGGATTGAGGGGCATTGAAGTTAAACGAAAAAGGAATAGTTGGAAAGATTACACGAGAGACACAAGAGAAAACAACAAAGAGACACAGACCGTACAGAAGAGCTCGTCCAAAGAGATAATTTCTTCTTTCAGTTTTCGCAATCGGGAAAAAAGGTTCGAGAAATGACATACGGATCGTACTTATTCGATTTCAAAAACAGTGGAATAATTACTAAAAGGCGCGGCTTCTGGAAAATGAAGTGGCGTGAACTTTTGGTTTATTGGAAATGAACCAAGTGAGATTGATCCAAATGGGAAGTTGTGGTGAGGGCGGAGGGTATATTGGGAGAGTGCTTGTGTCCATTGTATCGCCTGATCTGTTGGTATGATAAGCCAGACATGTTCATAGGGGGTCCGATCAATTTTTTGGAGGTCTTCTGGATTGAAAAAATATACCGCATTTTTGTGATACAGAGATGAGAGTGGTCCTGAAATCATGGCAAAAGGGGATCCGGTTACATTTCTATCAATGAGAATCAAATCTCTTGGACCAAAGAAGTCAATTATGTCTTGGGTTTGTTCGAGTAATCTATTATTTTCCCAAGTCAGAAGACCTCTCTGCCAGGCCGATGCCTGGAATAGAAAAAGTCCGATGAAGATAAGTACAAGTATGAATTGCCGTCGAAAGTGTAGTGGAAAAGTAGCCGGAAAAGATTTCTTTTTTTGAAAGAAAAGAAAGAGTCCGACGACAGCCGAAAATACCAGCGCGGGATATATGGAGGCTAGATATCGACGGAGCATCCAAGGATGGTCTGGGGTGATATTTGGGAATAGAAAATAGATAAATGTTGGTAGAGCGAGAAAAAAAGGAATAAGCGCGGTATACTCTTTTCTTTTGATGAGTAAGAGAATGCCAGTGAAGCCAAGAAGGAAAGTAAGGAAGAGCCCGTAGAGAAAGAAAAGAATGAGGAGCGATATGAACGGTGAATGCGTGGACACTAATGTGGAGCTGGAAGTAGTTATTTCAGTGGCGAAGTTCCTGATGGCTTTGAGTATGACTGTGAGGAATGGGATTGATTCAGAGAACGTAGCAGCGCCGGTCATGAAAAAAAGAACAATGGGGACGACAATGCTTTTTTTTGGGTAGAGTTTCCATATGTGTCTTACGGCTGGCATGCGAGTGAGGAGGATGAGGGTTACAAGAAGAATAGCGAAGCCTTCTATCCGAGTGAAGCAAAAAATACCAGCCGCGGAGAGCACGGCTGCGTACGAAAGAAAGCGCCCAGATTGTTTGAGTTGAACCAGCGAGAAAGAGAGGAAGATAAAAAGGAAGAGCGCTAAATTTTCAGTCAAAGTGAATTTACTGAACCATACCGGAAGGAATGAAGTCGCGAAGAGAAGAGTGCCAAAAAATGCTAGAAGGCGTTTTAGGAAGCATCGGAGGAGGAAATAAAAAGAGAGAAGAGAAAGTGCGAAGAGGATGCTGTTGGCAATGGCAAATCCATCGAGATGGAAGAGTGAAAAAAAACTGGCAAGCCATGCAGTATAGGCGAGAGGAAATTGAGTGAGGAGTTTCCCATCTTGGGTGTAGAAAAAGCCTGGGAAATTTTGAGCGATGCCTGGTTCGTGGAGTGCAAAAAATGTTTGTGCGACGGGAGTCGAGAATGAGAATGAATGGTATTCGGAGAGAGCAATAGCGGCTGTGGCAATGGATCCCTGATCACGACCAGTAAAAACGGTAGGTGCATCTTTTCCAGGGAAAATACTGACAATGGCGATAGCAATAAAAAGCAGCACGAAAAATTTTTCGGGGATATCTAGGAGAGAGATCGTTTTTATCCAGAGGAAACCGAAAAGAGTTCCGAGGAGCGAAAAGCTAAAAATGATAAATGGGGTAAAGAAAAGTCCGTTTGCTCCGAGCAAAAGGGAAAACCAAATAAACACCAGAACGGAAACTCCGCAAAGTGTAAAAAAATTTTGTGCTTTCTTTAAGCGGTCTATCGTTTCCATCAGAATGAAGTATATGACAAAACCTTCATTTTTTCAAACGGGAAGCATGGGGTCGGATCATATTGTCAAAGTATCAAAATAGTCTTAGAATGAAGGGAGAAAATAAAAACAATCGCATGGATTTTTTCTTGTTTATTCGATGGTACTATCGCGAAGGTGTTCAACGTGGTTTTGTAAACGTTTGGAATATATTGCGCTTAGTGCTTTTTCGTTTCAATACATTTGAATTAACAAAGACCCTTGTAGCGCCATGGAAACGAGATATTGAGTATCGAAGCTGGAGAGGTTTCCATCCAATGAAGGAATTTGTGAGATTGATTGAAAATGTTCTTTCTCGTTTTCTTGGTTTTTGTGTTCGGTTTCCGGTGGTGATTTTTGGTATTATTGGATTCCTGATATCCATGGTGGTTGTCGTTGGATTGTATATGTTATTCCTAGTGGCACCAGTCTTACCAATTGCTGGTGGTTTAATATTCTGGTTATTACAGGGGGATTTTTTCTATACGCAGTGGATATATGGAGCGAGTGGGCTTGGTGTTCTATTTGCTTGGATTTGTTTTGTATTACGCGCGCCTGAGATGATATCACCAGAAGAGATGGATTTTCTTGAATTACAAAAAACATCTTGGTTTGAACGAGTTCTCTCGCGATTGGAAATGGATATGAAGGATATCCCAAAGGATGCGCTTGAAAACCAATCTGCCTTTCTCACTTTGCTCAAAATGCGGAATATAAGTGAAGAATCCTTTGTGTACGCTATCAATATAGAACAGAAGTCATTCATCCAAAAAGAGCGCTCATGGAGATTTTGGCTCCCGGAAAATTTTTCAAAAATTATTCCAATGGGGAAAGATTGGCGATTTGGGTACACCCCCCTTCTTGATCAGTATAGTCTCGACCTTTCATCTGTCGATCGGACTGAGTATGGGAAAATGGACTTAGTTGGTCGTCAGGCAGAGTTTCGTGTGGCGGCAGTAGTTCTGGAGCGTCCACAGCAGAATAATATTTTCCTTGTTGGGGAGCCGGGTGTAGGAAAAAAACTTTTTATTCATTATCTTGCCAAAAAAATTCGCTCTCGCTCATTTCCTCATGGGAGTCCGTTGAATTCTCTGAGAGTTCTTCTTTTTAATCTGGGTGAAGCGGTGAATGAAAGTATTGCCAAAGGGAAAAATCCGGAGAGTGAAATCCGTGGTTTTTTTCAGGAATCCACGAAGGCAGGGAATGTTTTGTTGGTTATAGAGGATGTCGATCTTTTCTTAGGTATGGATCCTAAACAGCCAAATATTGCCCATTTGCTGGAAGAATTTCTTGAGTTGCCTAGTTTTCGATTTATTGGTTTGGCCGTAGCAGCTCGATACCACGCTTTAGCAAAAAAAGATGAACAGATACTTAAATATTTTGAGACAATTTATCTTCGTCAGCCCAATATTACCGAGAGCGAGGAAATCCTTTTACAATTTTTTTCGGTGTCGGAAAAAAAACAGGTTGTTCTGACTCTCAAAGCGATGCAAACCATTATTGCATCAGCAAGGCGATACAATTGGGAAATGCCCTATCCAGAGCGTGTTCTTGATTTGGCACAACAGGTGATGATTTATTTTCGGAATCAGCCAAGACGTTTTCTGACTGAACAGGTAGTGAATGAATACGTGAGTCTCAAAACGGGTGCTCAGATTGGTGAAATCACTCAAAGTGAACAGGAAAAATTGCTTAACCTCGAGACAGAGTTGCATGCTCGTATTGTTGGTCAGGATGAAGCAATTAATCAGGTGTCACAGGTATTGCGTCGAGCGCGTGCGGGATTTCATGACGCAAAACGACCCCTTGGAAGCTTTCTTTTTCTTGGACCGACGGGCGTCGGGAAGACGGAGACCGTGAAAGCCCTAGCGGAATCTATTTTCAATGATGAAGAAAAGATGTTTCGGTTGGATATGAGTGAATTCCAGACAGCGAACAGCGTCGATCGACTTCTCGGTTCCCAAGAAGATGGATCGTCTGGAATTTTGACTAAAGCGATGAAAGAGCGACCTTACTGCATTTTTTTACTCGATGAAGTCGAGAAAGCATATCCAAAAATTCTTGATATTTTCTTGCAAGTGCTTGATGAAGGGTCTATCACAGACGCCTTTGGCGAAAAGATTAACTTTCGAAATGCGATTATTATCGCAACATCAAATGCTGGCTCTACATTGATTAAGGATTTGTCTCAGCAAGGTATGCCGCTTAATGTCCTTCGGAGACAGGTGATAGATGGCATAGTCCATGACGGCACTTTCCGTATAGAGTTCCTGAACCGTTTTGATAATCTTATTTTCTTTGAAGCTCTCTCAATAACACAACTGATACGTATTGCTGATTTGAAACTCAGAAAATTTGCGGAGCAGGTGAAGCTACAGAAAAATATCACATTGGTCATTGAGCCGAGCGTCGCCGAGCGCATTGTTGAGCTCGGATATGAACCTGATTTTGGGGCTCGTTCGGTGAATCGTTTCATTACGGATCACGTGGAAGATATCATCGTCCGTAAGATTATTGTTGGTGGTATAGGGCGGTCGGGAGGGACCCTGACAATTACCGCTCGGGATATTATGAATATTTAAGCGACAAAGAGAATTTTGTCTCTTTTTGCCTTGATATATTGAAAAAGAGAACCTTTCCTGTAATCTTTTGAGAGGATTTTTGATTTTTACCGAAGTACGATAGACTAGGAAGACTTGAAAGTGCGGGATATGACGCTTGATACGATTCGAAAATTGAATATCCTTGTGGTTGCTCCGACGCCATTTTTCTCTGACCGAGGGACACATATTCGTATTCTCGAGGAAGCACTTGCCTTGGAGCAACTTGGGCATACCGTGACAATTGCCACGTACCATATTGGAAAGAATATTCCCTCGTCGCTGAGATCGAAAATAGATGTTCGTCGTATTCGACGGCTTCTTTTTTGGTATAAGAAACTTGAGGCGGGTCCAGATTGGCAAAAAATTATTCTTGATTTGCTGTTGATCAAGAAAACACTTTTTCTTGCTCGCACGAAGCGACCGGATATCATTCATGGACACTTACATGAGGGTGTGCTGATCGGTTGGATAGTGCAAAAATTGTTGTTTTGGCGTGGTATCAAACTCGTCGCAGATTTTCATGGGAGTCTGGTGAAAGAAATGGTGTCCCATCAGTATCTCGGGCAAGGAACGCTCAAGGTGATTTTTCGTTGGATTGAAAACATGATTGATAATCTTGGTGATGCCGCGGTTACGAGTTCATGGGAGAATACGGAGGAAGTGCGTCGTGTTCGGAAGGGGAAATCAACAGAGACATTGCTTGATGGCGTACGTCTTGAAATGTTTCATCCGTTGCGAGAACAGAATGTACTCCGAGACCGTTATGGAATACCGAAAGACCAAATGGTGGTCATCTATACCGGAGCTCTCATCCCGAACAAAGGAATCACGTTTTTTCTTGATGCGATACCATTGGTTGCGGAGAAGAATAAACAGGTTCACTTTGTGATTGCTGGATTTCCAATAGATAAAATCACATCATATCTTGCAACTGATATTTTTCGTACACGAGTTACTCTTGTTTCTCCGCTCTCTTATTTTGTGTTACCAGAAATTTTGGCATTGGCGGACATCGGTGTTGATCCAAAGGAGGCAGAGGTAAAGCAGGCGAGCGGAAAACTCCTCCAATATATGGGAGCAGGATTACCGATTGTGTGCTTTGATACCAAGAATAATCGCGAATATCTCGGAGAAGGAGGCGTATATGCCCAGAGTATATCAGCGATTGGGTTAGCGGATGCGATACACTCTCTTCTGAATGATGTATTGTCTTTGGAAAAACAAGGAAAGATCAATCGTGAACGCGCAGGAAATTTTACCTGGAAAAAGTCCGCTCGTTTGCTGGAGACTCTCTATCGGAATCTTCTTATGAAGAAATGACAAGAATATGAAGAGAGATAATGTATGATTTCCGTAGCGTATCATTGCAATGTGATGAGTTATAAACAAGGAGTAATCTATTGAAAGGAAAACTATGAAGGTACTCATTACTGGTGGAGCTGGTTTTATCGGAAGCGCGTGTGCCAAAGCGTTGATGAATCGAGGTGATACCCCGATTCTTCTTGATAATTTCAATGATTACTATGATCCCCAACTGAAGCGAGACCGTGTGGCGCAATTCCTAGGAGGATATGAAGGGCGATTCATTCTGCGTGAGGGTGACATAAGAGATGTCGCATTTACAGAGCGTGTTTTTGAGGAAGATCAACCTGACAAAGTGATTCATTTGGCGGCCATGGCAGGCGTTCGTAATTCTTTGAAGGATCCGCTTTTGTATGCGGATGTGAATGTTCTGGGTACGACCAATCTTTTGAACCTGTCCGTCAAGCATGGCGTGAAGAATTTTGTGTACGCTTCATCTTCTTCAATCTATGGGAAAAACACGCCTCCATTTTCGGAGACGGACAGTGTGGATACGCCTATCTCTCCTTATGCCGCAACCAAGAAAGCGACCGAACTCATGGCGCATACCTTCAGTCATATTTATCAGCTGCCAACAACCGGATTGCGTTTTTTTACGGTCTATGGACCATGGGGGCGTCCGGATATGGCCCTTTTCAATTTTACAAAGAAGATTTTTGCTGATGAAGAGATAGAGGTATATAATTTCGGGAACATGAGTCGAAACTTTACGTATGTTGATGATATCGTCTCGGGGACGCTTACAGTACTTGATGCCAACTTACCATGCGATGTGATGAATATCGGTGGCGATCGAGAAGAGACTCTAATGGCTTTTATTAAGACTATTGAGACTTGTGTAGGTAAGACTGCCAAGAAAAATCTTTTGCCGATGCAGCCGGGTGATGTAGTGAGCACGGTGGCGAATATTGATAAACTACGTGGCCTTGGTTGGCAACCGACCACACGTATTGATGTGGGTATCAAGAATTTTATTGAATGGTATCGAGGATACTATAAAGTATGATGTATGAAAAAGATAACGCGAGGAGAGACGGAAAAATTTCAAAATGGTGAGACTTGTTTGATGTCGGAGTATTCACTCGGAGATGAGACCATGGATGCTGCCATCGCACAAATCAATGGCCGATATCCGGATGAAGGCTGGGTGATGAATCGAATATCGAAGGAGATAGCGTTTGTGATCAATGGTCAAGGGAGGTTGATACATGCAAGTGGGGAAGAAAAGGTTGAAGTAGGCGATGTCGTGCTGCTTGAGCCTGGCGAGAAGTTCTATTGGGAAGGCAATATGGACATTTTTATCAGCTGTACCCCTGCTTGGAAATACTCGCAGTATGAGCATATTGTTGATTAAGGAGCTATGAAGATTGCCTTGGTGCATGATTATTTGGTGCAGTATGGAGGGGCTGAGCGGGTACTCGAGGCCTTTGCGGAACTGTACCCATACGCGCCCATCTATACATTGATTCATGATCCCGAATCGATGCACGGTGTTTTCGCTGATAAAAGAATCTATACGTCATTTTTGCAAAAATATCGTTTTGTGCGGAAACATCACCGGCTTTTCCCTCCGCTTATGCCGCCGGCTATTGAGCAGTTTGATTTTTCAAAGTACGATATTGTTCTCTCAGATTCATCGAGTTATGCCAAAGGTGTTATAACGCGACCAGAAACGCTGCATATTTCGTATATGCACACACCAATGCGTTATGCCTGGGATGATTGTCAGAAGTATACCGAGGACTTTGGATTTCCTCGCCTTGTGAAAAAACTCGTGCCGTTTTTTATGAACCCGATTCGGTTGTGGGATCGAGTGAGTGCGGATCGGGTGGATCGCATCATTGCTAATTCTCATTTCGTGGCAGCTCGTATCAAGAAATATTACCGAAAGAAGGCAATTGTTATCCATCCACCAGTAGAAATCAACCGCTTTGGTATCTCGCCAGTGCAGCAGGATTATTATCTCATGGTTGGCCGACTCATTGCGTACAAACGTCATGATATCGCTATCGAAGCTTTTAATCGTCTTCAGTTGCCGCTCAAGATTATTGGTCGTGGTCCTGAGTTGGAACGACTGAAGAAACTGGCTGGCCCGACGGTTCAGTTTCTTGGTCGGGTAGACGAAGCGAAATTGCCAAGGTACTATGCCGAGTGTCGCGGATTTATCTTTCCTCAAGAAGAGGATTTTGGTATCGTGGCGATAGAAGCTTTGGCTTCAGGACGACCACTGATCGCCTATCGAGGTGGCGATATTCCCGAACACATGCAAGAAGAGAAAATGGGTGTTTTCTTCGAAGAGCAGACCAGTGAAGCAATTGTTGAGGCAGTAGGTCGTTTTCGGAGTATGAACTTTGACTCTGCATATATTCGTTCACGGGTTCTCCACTTTGACAAAGAAATATTTAAGGCTAAAATAAAGGACTATGTTGAGACAGAGGTCGCTTTGCATCTGGCAACTCGACTGAATAGGGAGAAAGAGAAAACTCTGAAAGAGGAGTAATGGCCGCCACTTGTCTGTAAGAAAGAGAATACCTGTATGGAACTATACGATATCATCAAGATATACTGGGGTGAACGAAGATTGTTTGTGCTGATTGTTGTCGCGTCTCTTTTTATGGCCCTAGTGTGGCAGGTGAATCAGCCCATCAAATATCAGGCAGCGCTTCTCCTGAATGTCGGCCGTGAAGGAGTGCAAGAAACAAGCGAATATGCCTTTGATAATTTTTATCGCTTGCAGGCAGATGAACGCTTTGCTGATACGGTTGTTCGTTGGCTTCAGTCGCCACGTGTGGTATCGGATATTTTTCAAGAATCAGGATTGGATGCTTCCTCGTATTCGGAGCATGAATTAAAGAATTTGATTGGAGCGAAACGGCTTTCTTCTCAGGTAATCGAACTCTCTTTTTCCGCCCAAGAAAAACCCGTCCTTGAGAGAGAAGCATCTGCTATTGTGAAGGTGCTGAATACGTATACTACTCAACTGAATCAGGATGGCCCAAAAAACGGTTGGTTTGTCATTGTGGGGAGTAATCCGGTCTTATTGGATGCCCGGGTATCTTTGCTCAAAGCCGTTGGGATTGGCGGACTACTCGGATGCTTTGTCGCATTTTGGACAGTGACTCTCCTCTGGTCATTTGGGCAGTCAGTAGCGAAACGGAAAACGGAAATGAGTAAGTCTTGAGGGGGATACGGATATGAAAATTGGAATTGATGCGCGATGCCTGCAGGGGAGGGTGCACTCAGGTGTCGAGGAATACGCACGGACTTTGTTGGAAAAATTATTCGAGCAAGATACGAAAAATACGTACGTGTTATTCGTGAACGCCTGGGATACTACCCAGCTTGATTTTTCTTGGGCGGAAAAATATTCACATGTTTCAGTTAAGGTTTTTCATTGGCCAAATAAATTGCTGAATTTTTGTTTTTGGTATCTTGGGTGGCCAAAAGCAGATCGGATGCTCGGTGGGGTGGATGTTTTTTTTCTCCCCAATCTCAATTTTATCGCGCTTTCAAAGAAGACGAGGCTTATTGTGACGGCGCATGATTTGTCATTTGAAATGTTTCCGGAAACATTCTCTTGGAAACGAAGACTTTGGCATCTCTTTGTGAATTTTCGGAATATTGTGCAACGAGCCAATTTGGTGATTGCGATTTCACAGTCAACGGCCGATGATTTACGTGCGGTCTATAAAACGCCGAAGAAAAAGATCGTGGTTATTCCGAGTGGCGTGAGAGAGATTTTTCAGCCAGTGAGTCATAATGATCCTTCACTTCTCGATATACAGAAGAAGTATCATCTTCCGTATAAGTTCATCCTTTCTCTCGGAACGATAGAGCCGAGAAAAAATCTCATCGCACTCCTTCGCGCTTTCGAAGTGATGCACGCGAGTGGTCATTTGGAGCTTGTGAAGTATTCCTTGGTTATCGCAGGGGAGGAGGGCTGGAATTCTCGCGAATTTTTTGAACATGTTCAAAAATCTCCCGTGAAAGAAAAAATTATTTTGACTGGTTTTATCGCAGATGAAGATAAATCAGGACTGTATTCGCTCTCGAGTGTGTTTGTGTATCCATCATTGTACGAAGGATTTGGATTTCCACCACTGGAAGCTCTTGCCTGTGGAGCACCAGTCATCGCATCGCACGCTGCAGCACTCCCAGAAGTTATGGGCACGAGCGCTCTTCTGATTGACCCTTACAGACCCGAGGAAATCTTGCAGGCACTGCGCCAGGTGCTTCTTTCGAAAGAGTTGCAGGAGGTCTTGCGTCTCGCTGGACCAGTACAGGCGGCACGATTCTCATGGTCTCGAACAGTTGAGAGCGTGCGAGATTGTCTGAATCGCTCGAGTCTTTGATCATCGCAGATATTGACAGTTCATAAATATTATGCTATCATATGTAGTCACATGTGTGGCAAAGAGTTCAACACGGAGGTCCAAATGAAAGTGGTGAAAGTGATCTGGGAGTCTGCTCCTGGTGGTTCAGGGGGAGAGATTGTCTTTTCCGGCAACGCCGGAATACTCTCGAAGAGCGATCTGGGCACGGGGCTCTACTATCAGCGGGTGTCGACAAATCCGCATATCGCGAGGGTGGTTCGCGAATCTTTGGCCGACGGCAAGTGTGTTTTTACGGTGACCATGCTCGTGGCCGCACGGGTCGGTCGCGGACGTTACCTGGTTTCCAGTGAGACGTTCACTCTTGATGAAACTGATGAAACGGGAGTTATAGTAGTCGCTTTGAACATCCCGTTTCTCTTCCGGATTTTCGACGTCGGCTAGCATCGTCTTGCCACCCACCACGGTCCGCTCGCAGTCTCTCAGACGCGGCGGACCATTCTTTTTTTGAGTCATCGCATCGAGGTGAAGAGATTTTTTGGATATTTGCAATTTTAATAGTTTCGTGTTATTGTTTTGAATGTCAGAAAAGCATG
>CAYOHD010000004.1:0-428 GCA_964403705.1 uncultured Bdellovibrionales bacterium
ATATATTATACTACTAATCTATTATTTAGTCAACTATGCCCAAGACCCCGTGGACCAACCAATACGCGATCGCTTTGTGGCGCCAGGAAACAGGGCTTTTGCCTGAGTGTCCGGGAGTGTATTTCTTTTTGGATGCTGCGGGCGATATTCTCTATATTGGCAAAGCGACATCGCTGCGAGATCGAGTACGGAGCTATTTTTCGGGGGATATTCTTGAGACACGCGGCCCCAAGATTGTACTGATGTTGGAGCGAGCAGAAACTATTGCGTATCGAGAATCAGATTCGGTACTCGAGGCATTACTTCTGGAATCCCGACTGATCAAAGAGTATCAGCCGATGTACAACACGGATGAAAAGGATGATAAGAGTTTTAATCACGTGGTGATTACTGATGAAGATTTCCCTCGGGTGCTTGTGGTACGGGGA
>CAYOHD010000004.1:438-18260 GCA_964403705.1 uncultured Bdellovibrionales bacterium
GGATTTCGCGCAGGGGAAATTCCGCGATCCGGTGCGAAAAATCTTTGGTCCGTTTCCGGCAGGAACCGCGCTCCGCGAAGTGATGAAGATAGTACGGCGAATCTTTCCATTTCGTGACACGTGTGTGCCTGGGTCTGGACGGGCTTGTTTTTCAGCCCAGATAGGGCTGTGCCCGGGTGTGTGCGCGAATACTCTTTCGGCAAGAGAATATCGAAAAGGCATTCATCGCATTGAGCTTTTTTTCGAGGGTAAGAAGCAGACTTTGGTGAAAAGTATTGAGCGAGATATGCACCACGAAGCACTCGCGCTTCATTTTGAGGAGGCGGGACGTTTGAAGCGGCAATTGTTTGCCCTCTCTCATATTCAGGACGTGTCTCTCGTGAAGAACGATCTCAAAGAGGTGAAGCCACATCGAATTGAAGCGTATGACGTCGCGCATCACAGTGGAGAAGAGACAGTCGGCGTGATGACCGTTATCGAACGTGGTCGCCCCAGCAAAGATGCTTATCGTCAATTCGTATTGCACGGAGAGCATGGTGGGAATGATCTTTCGGCACTCGAAGAAGTACTGACACGTCGTTTCGGGCATCCGGAATGGGTGTTTCCGGAGATTATAGTGGTAGATGGTTCATTGATACAGCAAGGGGTAGCACAGCGTGTGTTGGATGCTTTTGGGCTTTCGATTCCAATACTCGGAGTGGTAAAAAATGCTCGGCATCAGCCAGATCACCTGATCGGTCCTCTGGGTTTGCAGAAGCGCTTTGAGAGTGAGGCGCTTTTGGCGAATGCTGAGGCACATCGTTTTGCTCTTGCTCTCCATCGGAAACGCCGTCGCCAAGCTCTTCTCTCGTAATTGGCAGTCAAGTCACTCTTCGTCGCACATCCAGATTTTTTATCTGCTGGCTCTGGTTTACATGCTCATTAAAAAACGGTATACTCTACATCGCATATTGTCATGGTATAGAGAGGAAGTCTTGTTTTTTCGGAATTTTTTTTCATATGATATTTGGGCCGTATGGCAGATAAAAAGTCGGTGATTGAGGTGAGAGGTGCGCGGGTAAACAATCTGAAAAACGTGAGCGTGGATATCCCGCGTAACTCGTTGGTCGTTGTCACAGGATTGTCTGGGTCAGGAAAATCATCCCTGGCATTTGATACGATATTCGCAGAAGCGAATCGACGTTATGTTGAGTCGCTTTCCTCGTACGCTCGGCATTTCATGGAGGGATTTGAAAAGCCAGATGTGGATGCTATCAATAATCTTTCTCCGGCGATTTCGATTGATCAGAAGAGCGTGTCACGGAGTCCTCGTTCCACGGTCGGGACGATGACGGAAGTGTATGACTTTCTCCGTGTTTTATACACAAAATTTGGCGTGCCACATTGTCCGGTATGTCAGAAAACTCTCGAGCGCATTACGACGAGAGAAGTTATGGAAGAATTGCTTCTCCTTCCTGATCAGACACCAATCGCGATTGTGGCGCATAGCCAGCAAACTGACCAGAAGCCAGAAAAAGAGGCACTCGAAATGGTGGAGCGCTTGGGATACGTGCGCATACGACGAGGTCAGGAAATGATTTCTCTCGCTGACGCGTTCGCAACAGCATCCCACTCGGAGGAAAAGCCATTTGATATCGTGATCGACCGGTTGCTTCTCGATCAAGCCCGTCCGGATAAAGAACGGTTGCTGGATTCTCTTGCGACGGCATTTCTGGTTGGAAGAGGAACACTCACGGTGTTGCAGAATGGAAGCGGAGAGCAGAAGGTGTATAACAATGAATACCGATGTGATGTGTGTGATATTCGATTGCCGGAGTATACCCCGAGTCACTTCTCGTTTAACAATCCGGAGGGAGCCTGTCCAAAATGTACCGGACTTGGTCGTACGCTTGAATTTGATCCAGAGCTCATTATTCCCAATCGGTCACTTTCTCTCACTGAGGGAGCTATTCGCCCATGGAGTAAACTGCATGGAGAAAGACAGAAAGAGAACGGACCAATGCATGAGATATCTCTTCTCGCCAAGCGGCTACGTTTTTCTTTGACCGTTCCGGTGAAAAAACTCTCAGCCAAACAAATGAAGGCTATTCTGTTTGGAGAGGATGAAAATCAGACGGGCGGACATCGATTTCGAGGCGTGATTCGTTTCTTGGAAGAGAAATATCGAGAAACGAAATCGGATCATTTGCGGCAAGAGATTGAAGGATTTATGCAGTCGCAGATATGTCCAGCCTGTCAGGGAAAAAGACTGAAGCCATCAGCGCTTTCGGTTACTGTGCTTGGTTACTCCTTGTCAGATTTGGTGAGTATGAGTACCGAACAACTTCTCGGTACCTGTAAGGATTTGAAGAGCAAGATTGTATGTGTCGGAAAAGAACAGGATGTACTGACCACGCTTTTTCGTGAAATTGAATCACGGTTGAAAGCGGTAGAAAAGGTAGGACTTGGGTACTTGGAGCTTTGTCGAGGAGCAGACACTCTCTCGGGAGGTGAAGCACAGCGTATTCGCTTGTCTGTGCAGATGAAATCAGGGTTATCCGGCATTATTTATGTTTTGGATGAGCCATCAGTCGGATTGCACAGTCGTGATACGGATCGTCTGATACAGGCTTTGCTTGATTTGAAAGAGGCAAATAATTCCTTGGTGATCGTGGAGCACGACGTGGCCATGATGCGTCAAGCGGATTACGTTATCGATCTTGGTCCAGGAGCTGGTCCGGATGGAGGCGAGATTATTTTTGCGGGGACACCAGAGAAACTCATGAAATCAAAAGTGTTGACGGGAGAATACCTCTCTGGGAGTCGTCAGATATTTACGAAGAAGCAATCGAGAAAATGGAATGGGGAGAGTATCGTTATTGAAGGAGCGACGGAACATAATCTGAAGAATATTGATTGTGCGATTCCACTTGGTATGCTGGTTGCTATCGCGGGTGTGTCGGGATCAGGGAAGTCCTCATTGATTCATGATATTTTGTCTCGAGCACTGGCGAAGCATTTTTATCGAGCAAAAACTGAACCGGGCGCGCACAAAAAAATCACCGGTTTTGATTGTATTGATAAGGTAATTACGGTGAATCAGGATCCTATTGGACGGACTCCACGATCAAATGCGGCAACCTATACTGGAGTGTTCAGTTTGATACGAGACGTGTTTGCGGAGACCGCGGAGGCCAAGAAGGCGCATTTTTCAGCAACACACTTTAGTTTTAATATGCGCGGTGGGCGTTGTGAAATCTGTCAGGGAGGTGGGCTTCGTAAAATTGAGATGTATCTCCTGCCAGATGTCTATGTGCCTTGTGAAGCGTGTAGCGGAACCCGTTATAATACGCAGACGCTGGCTATTGAATATCGAAGTACGAATATTTCTCAGGTACTCAAAATGACTGTTTCGGAGGCGCGGCGATTCTTTTTGGATCAACCAGCTATTGAGGAAAAACTTCGTGTGTTGGAGGAGGTTGGTCTTGGATACCTCGTTCTCGGACAAAGCGCGACAAACCTGTCTGGTGGTGAAGCGCAGCGTATTAAGTTGGCTACTGAATTAGCTCGGAAGTCTACAGGGAAGACGCTCTATATTCTTGATGAACCGACTATCGGACTTCATTTTGAAGATGTTCGGCGTTTGCTTGAGGTTTTGGAAATCCTCGTTGATCGTGGGAATAGTGTTCTGGTGGTAGAGCATAATATGGATGTGATTCGAGCGTCAGATTGGGTTATTGAACTTGGCCCTGATGGTGGCGCGAAGGGCGGAGAACTCTTATTTTCGGGTGAACCAGAAAAATTGAAAACGTGTAAGCGGAGCGTGACAGGGAAATATCTCTAAAATACGAGGATTTAAATTTCGAGAATTGAGATGAAAGTGAGTTTGAAGTGATTTCTCTTGGTACTGGTCATCTGATTTTTTTACTCCATTTTCGTATGTACCGACTTTCAAAGGATGTGGTGGAAACGATTGCGTATTATGATGTGCTTGAGTTCCCTCTTTCGGCATTCGAGGTTTGGAAGCACCTTATCACGCTTGCGGAGGATGCTAGACCATCTTCGTATTTTGAAGTACTGACAACGTTGAGGATTGAATGTCGGAATGGAACAATAGAGGAGCTTAACGGCTTCTATTTTCTTCCTGGTCGGGGGCGTCTCGTCCGAGAACGAATTCAAAAAGAGAAGATTTCTGTTGCCAAGTTGAAGCGAGTGAAACAACTTGCTCGTTTGATTCGGTATGTGCCGTATGTCCGTTTTATCGGAGCTACAGGGAGTCTTTCCATGAAACACGGAGATATCGAAAGCGATTGGGATCTGTTTGTGGTGTTGCGTGCGGGGAAAATATGGACTGGCAGGGTTCTTTTGACTGGTTTTTTATTTCTTTTGGGGAAGTGGAGACACGGGAAACAGGTTCGGAATCGAGCTTGTTTGAATTATTATGTCGCGGATACGAGTCTGGAGATCGGCACACAGGACCTGTTCTCGGCGCATGAATATCGTTTTATGATTCCCTTGTTTCAGTATGCTCTTTTTCAACGATTCGAGCTTCGAAATCGATGGATAGCTCGTTTTAAGCCGAATTTTTCTCTTTCGGAAATTCCGACTTTGTGGAGCGCTTCTGATCAGAAGGATATTTCTAGAGGGGTATTTTTTTTAGAACGTTGGTGTGATCGATGGAATGTCGAATCGCTTTTGGCAGTTTGGCAGAAGGGAAAAATTGCCCGAAATCCGAAAACGCGTTGGGAGGGGAGTTATATAGAGGCCACTGATCATGCGCTTGTCTTTTTGCCTCGACCGCGGGGACCTCGGGTGTATGAAGCCTTCAAGCATCGGTTGGGTTCCTTATAAGGATTTGAATAAAAAAGAGTACATGGTGGGTTCCCCAAAGGTAGAGAGTAATGCTGTTCAATATGAGACGGCGAATTTTTTCATGGATACGTTTTAGAAGAACAGAGAATCAGAAATGCAATTTTGTGGTATACTGAAAAAAGAAAACACAAACAGAATATAAAATATGCCCAAGTTTTGCTATACAGCAAAAAATATCGAAACCGGTGAAACAGTAGGCGGCGAACAAGAAGCAAAGGATGAGCGCATGCTGGCTTCTGATTTGCACGCATCTGGTTTTCTTGTGACGTCAATGAAAGAGATGAAAGCAGCATCGGTCGTGCGGGTGCGGTTTCTCGATCGTTTTGTGTCGGTTCCATTGAAAGAAAAGATGACCTTTACCCGGAACTTGGCAGTCATGGTATCATCGGGTCTGACAGTTTCAAAAGCAGTGACCAATCTCTCTGTTCAGACCAAAAATAAGGCTTTTCAGAAAATACTGCTCGATGTCTACGATGAAGTGCAGGCCGGGAAAACCTTGTCTGAAGGACTTGGGAAGTATCCAAAGGTGTTCAATGAGCTTTTTACGAGCATGGTGTATGTGGGAGAAATATCCGGTAATCTCGAGGAGATTCTGGAAATTTTAGCTTTGCAGCTTGAAAAAGAACATGAGTTGCTTTCAAAGGTACGGGGAGCCATGATATACCCTCTGGTGATTGTGGTTGCGATGATTGGTATTGGTATCCTCATGTTGACGTATATCTTGCCACGTATCACGAGTGTTTTTAAAGACATGAATGTCACGCTTCCCGCTTCAACACGCTTTATTATGGCAGTGAGTGATTTTATGCGCGAGCACGCAATTATGAGTGTCGTCTTGTTTTTTGGTAGTATTATCGGGATTCGCCTTCTTGCTTCTACTCAGATTGGAAAGCGATTTTTTGATTGGTTTTTTCTGCATATGCCTATTGTGGGGAATATTATTATCAAAGTGAATTCGGCTCGTTTTTCTCGGATTTATAGTTCGCTTCTAAAGAGTGGAGTTTCCGTGCTTGATTCTCTGACGATTGTCAAAAAGACCCTTTCGAATTCATATTACCGAGACGCTCTAGATGAAGCTATTTCGGAAATTCAAAAAGGTGTTGATTTAAGCACGGTGGTTCTTCGCTATCCGCGTATTTTCCCGGTGCTGGTACCGCAGATTATTCAGGTTGGAGAGGAAACAGGAAAAACGGAAATGGTGCTACGGAGATTGGCTGAATTTTATGAAGAGGAAGTTTCGCAGATTACGAAAAATATGTCATCGATTATTGAGCCGGTTTTGATGATTTTGATTGGTGGTGGGGTGGGATTTTTTGCGGTAGCAATGCTGACGCCTATGTATAGCGTGATGGAAAATATCAAGTAACTTTGAAAGTTATTCCGTATGAGACAGTATATTGTTGGCCACACAAGAATATCGGGGTTTACTTTTATTGAGGCTATGGTTGTGTTGTTTATCGTGTCTCTTATCACTTTGACATTTTATGAGACATGGAATCTTGGAACTCGGCATATCGCCAATGCAAAGTATCGACTCGGCGCGAGTGCTCTCGCAAATCAGCAAATGGAAATTGTCCGGAGTCTCATTTTTGACGATATTGGAACGACTACCGGTATACCAACTGGTACCCTCGCTGAGGATCAAACGATTCATGCGAATAATACCACTTACGCGGTCCATACGGTGGTGCAATTTGTAGATGATTCAACGGATGGTACGCTCGGGGCTGGGACTGATATTGCCCCTAATGATTACAAAAAGGTGACGATCACTGTTTCATGGGGGGGAGCGGGTGATGGAGAGACGGTTGATATGACCTCTATTTTTTCTTTAGACGGAGTGGAATCAGTTGCGGCCGGCACGGGGATTCTTTCGGTGAACACCCTGAGTACCGCGGGTGTCGGCGTGGCGAATGTTTCGGTACGTATTACGAATAATAGTATTGTTCCGAATATTGATATCACTGCTACGACGGATGCGAGTGGTAATCTTATGTTTCCTGGTGCGCCAGCCTCAGTACAGGGCTACCATATTTCGGTGAGTAAGGGTGGTTATTATGGCAATATGACTTATGATCCGTATCCAACTTCAATTTTTAAGCCAACAAATGTGCACGCATCGGTAGTGGCGGGAAGCCTCACGGCAGCGACCCTGGTTATTGATCATACTTCAGATCTGCAAATCCAGACCGAGGATCCCTTTGGTTCCGCTCTTCCTAATATAGATTTTACCCTGAGCGGAGGATTGGTGATCGGGGTAGATGCCTCTACGGGAGCATCTGTTTATGATTTCACGCAGACATCGGTTACCGATTCTGGTGGTGAAGAGGACTTTACGGATCTGAGTACGGGAGAGTATACGCTTGAGCTTGATCCGAGCGAGACAGCACAATACGAGTTTCTGCGACTGGATCCGGAGGAAACCGCGCAGGACACTATCAACTTAGCTGCTAACGATTCCAAATCAGTGAAATATATTTTGGCGCAGAAAAATTTTGCTTCGGCTCTTATCACGGTGAGTAATATTGCTGATGGGTCACCTCTTTCTGGGGCTTCTGTCAGGCTGCATCATTCGGGTCTCGGGTTCGATGTCACTCTTACGACAGATACGTACGGACAGGCGTATTTTCCAGTGAATTCGACGGCATTGAACGCTGGTACTTATGATATCGATGTGAGCGCTGCTGGTTTTACTTCAAGTACGGATACAGTGACCATCGTAGGATCGACACTGGAAAAAAAGAGTATCTCATTGACTCCTTAGCAATTGCCTTAATTTTCATGTCGAGATGAATTTTTCAGATTTGAGCCTACAAGCAAGAGTTTAAGCCTTATCTGTGTGGTGAAAATTAAAACAATCACTTAATGAATTTGATAACCAACCTATGCGATTCTTGAAGAAAACAGCACGAAAGTCGTTATGTGGCATGTCCTTGGTTGAGATGCTCATGGCGATTTTTATTCTTTTGATTGGTTTGGAAGGAGTAAGTCTGCTTTTTGTGAACAGTTGGAAGATGAACAAATTTGTTCTTGAAACCGGTAATGCGTCTTTGATAGCTTCTAGGACGGTTAATATGATAGTAAAAGATGTCCGAAGAGCCCGACAGGCGGATAATGGTGATTATCCCATCGAATCGGGAGGGAATGATAATTTGCAGGTGTATATCGATATTGACGGAGATGGCGTGACGGAGCGCGTACATTACTATCTTTCGAATGGATCTATCTATCGTGGTGTGACGAAACCCAATGCGACATTGCCGGTGACATATCCGGCAGGTGATCAGACAACTTCTCTTTTGGCACAGTATATTTCAAATACATCCGCCGATCCGGTGTTTTATTATTACAATGAAGATTACCCAAGTGATACCGTAAGTAATCCTCTTGCGACGCCGATATCAGTTCAGGATGTTCGTTTGATAAAGGTGCATCTGTTGGTGAATATCGATCCGGTCCACGCCCCAAATAATATCAATGTGGAGTCTTTTGCGGAGCTTCGTAATCTCAATAATTATGCGAATTAGTTTTGTGTCTCTCAAGGTGACGAGGGGGTCGGCGCTGGCATATGTCTTAGTGATTATGGCTACTTGCCTTATTCTTTTGATGTCCATTATTCTTTTTGTGGTTGCTCAGCTTCGGTATAGCATGCAACAACATGATCGAGAGCAGGCCTTACAAATTGCTGAAAGTGGAATACATTTCTATAAGTGGTATCTTGCTCATCAGTTAGATGGGCGTACGGCAGCTCAAGTACAGGCTTTCTGGTCATCCGGGACGGCACTTGGGCAGGTAGCGGCTTATACGGCGAATTATGGAAATGGGGAGTATTCCGTGACCGTTATACCGCCTGTATTGGGTTCTACTATTGTGTATGTCACTTCAGTTGGATATACGACAGCTAATCCTGGTTTGATTCGAACAATAAAGGTTCGGCTTCGTCGCCCCTCGTGGAGTGAAAGCGCGGTTGTCGCGAACGATGTTATGCGTTTCGGAGAGGGAACTGAAGTATTTGGGAAGATTCATTCGAATTCTGGTATCCGATTTGACGGATTGGCTCACAACACTGTTTCGAGTGCTCTGAATGAATACAATGATCCGGATCATGCTGGAGGAAATGAGTTTGGTGTTCATACGCACGTGAATGTTCCGCCGGCCAGTGGGGTTAATTCTGCTTATCGTGCCGCTGAGGCTCCCCCGAACGCGGTTCCAAGTCGTCTTGATGTGTTTGAGGCAGGGCGTGATTTCCCAGTTTCGACATTTGACTTTAATGGTGTAAGAGGGGACCTCTCTCTGATGAAAGCTGAGGCGCAGGCGGGACGTGGAAAGTATTTTGATAACTCAAACCTCGGGAGGCATATCATTTTGAAGGCGAATGGGACATATGATATTTGCAAGGTAAACACGGTGGACACAACTACGAATAGTATTACGAATTATAAGCGCAATGTTGGGGGGGGGACATGTGCCACGTGCGCTGGTGCATGTGTGTCGAATTACCCTATTATCGATAATGGAGTAATCTTCGTTGAGAACGATGTATGGGTAGAAGGAAATATTGATTCAAAGAAAGTCTCGGTGGTCGCCGCGAATCTTGCGGCGGGTGCTTTGAGGAATGTCTATATTGGAAAAGATATTCGATACGCGCATGCAGATTGTTCTGAAATACTCGGGATCATCGGACAAGATAATGTAGAAATTTATCGTGAGAGCAATAATTTTCTGCATATCGACGCCGCGTTAATGGCTCAGTCCGGAAGAGTGGGAAGGGAGAATTACGCGGGTGGGAGTGCCATTCGAGATACGATTACGGTGAATGGTGCTATCGCAACGAATTTGCGATATGGTTTCGCGTGGACCTCTGGAGCTGTGCATACCTCCGGGTATCGAAATCGAAATCTCTATTATGATAATAATCTTCTTTATTGTCCGCCACCGTATTTCCCAACAGGAAAGAATTACTTGATTGATTTGTGGGAGGAGCTGTAGCGAGAAGTTTCATGTATGGTATGATGAAGAGAGTCAAACAAAAAACAAAAAAGAGACATGTCATTTTTGCAAAAAAAAATTTTTGATGTTTTTCCGAGTTCGTTTGGATTGGATTTATCCGATCTTTCTATTAAGGTGCTTCGCATGGAGCGAGAAGGACCTATTCATCGCGTGAATGGTTTTGCATCAGCAGCTCTCCCAATAGGGAGCGTTATCGATGGTGAAATTCTAAAACCAGAGATTGTCGTCGATGTGATACGCCGTCTTATGGAAGAGCCAGCGATGAAGAAAATGCACACACGACGGGTTGTGTGTTCATTGCCTGAAACTAAGGCTTTCCTTCGTGTGATTTCCTTGCCAAAAATGGAAGAGAAAGAGGTGAGTGAGGCAATACGCTGGGAAATCGAAGCCAATATTCCACTCACGCTTGATCAGGTATACTATGATTGGCAGATACTTGGAGACACATTACCGACTGAAAAGGGGAAAATAAATATTCTGTTTGTGGCGGTCGCTAGGATAGTAGTTGATCAGTTTGTTGAGGCTCTTGAAGCAGCGGGTTTGGATGTGGTTGGGCTCGAAACGGAGTCTATTGCTCAAGCTAGAAGTCTTCTGTCTGAGGCAGACGAAAAGAAAACAACGCTCACTGTTGATATCGGTGATCGTCGGACAAGCCTCCTCGTTTCGGTCGGGAATACGCCGTGTTTTACGTCGAGTGTTCCGTTGTCATCCCAAATGGTGACCGACTCTATCGCTAAGTATTTGCGTATCTCTTTTCAAGAGGCAGAGGATATTAAAATTAAGCAGGGGCTTGGTTCATTAGCGCTACATGGTCCGGTATTTGATGCGGCGTTGCCGGTGCTTGAGAATATCGCCGCTGAGATTGAAAAATCAACGAGCTTTTATTTGGAGAATCTTCGCTATTCAACGGACATTGATACAATTGTATTGTGTGGCGGTGGGTCAAATATGAAGGGATTGCTTCCATTCTTGTCTCGTCGACTAGGTCGAGATGTTGTTTTTGGAAATCCCTGGGTGAATGTGCATCTTGGTAATAGGTTGCCGCCAATCGATAGGAATCATTCCGTACAGTACTCAACCGCAATCGGACTCTCACTTCGTGGTATAGATGAATATGAGAATACTGCTTAATTTATTACCAGATGAGAAGAAGTCACTCGCTGACCGACGAATGCGTTTTCGTTTTCTCGTTTGGCAGATATTTCTTCTTTTCTCATTAGAAGTGTTTTTTTTAGCGATTTTGATTGTGATATCAACGTTACTTAATTTTGAACAAAAACATCAGGAATTATTGGGGCAAGATTTTAATCGCTTCCATGACGAGGAGAAAAAATTGAAACTGTACGAGGAGAAGTTCCGTGCAACTAATGAGCATATCCGATCGGTATCACTTATTAATAAAAATCACTATATTTTTACGAATATATTTTTCCTGCTCGATCGCCATGTGAGCGACGCGATTCTTTTGGAGCATGTAGTCACAAAAGATTGGAAACTTTTTTTGTCAGGAACCGCCGAAACTCGAGATGCCCTGATTGCATTTAATGAGTCATTAAAAAAGGAAGAGTGTTTTTCGGCGGTAAACCTCCCTCTTTCTAATCTTTTAGCTCAAAAGGAGATCGCCTTCCAATTTGATATTACCCTTACAGAAGCCTGTCTTCATGATATTGATTTATGAATGGAATTCTCAAACAAAAATACGGACTGATTCTATTTATCAGCATCTTTGTTGCCATGAGTGTAACGTATTGGTTCGGAATACGGAAAGTGATGGAGATAATTAGAGTCGAGCGTGATGATATTCAGAAAATGCTGGTTGCGCGAGAGAATAGGGAGTATCAATTAAGCAGGCTTACAGAATATGATGCTCAGTATGAAACCATTATACGGGACGAAAAATGGCTGGACACTCTCATGGATCGGAATGATATGATTGCGTTCGTTAGGCGTCTTGAATCTCTAGCTGAAGAAGAAGGTGTTGTTGTTACCTTTGAGGCTCGAGAGGTTCCAAAAATCGTAAAAAAGCCTAAAGTAACTCCAAAGTCAACACAGTCCAGTGAGAAAGATGCGGATACTGAGAGTAGCGTTTCTGGAACGGAAAAGGATAAGCAAACAAAAAAAGACCCGAGTATTTTAGAGAGCCTTCCGAGCGCGACGTATACCTATCTAGGTTTGCATGTGACGGGAGAAACAAAGAAGGTTGTCAAATATCTTCGTAAAGTAGAGATGTTGCCTGTTGTTTTGGATATGATTTCTATTGATGCGACTCGAAAAGAAAACGCTCATTTTTCAGAAGAGATCCCCCAAGCATTAGTATCAAATCAGAAGAGCGACCTTACCGAGGCATCAGTTGAGGGTGAAGAAATGAGAACAAACCCCTTTTCGATTCCCGAAACGGCTGACTTGGAACCAAAATCGGTTGTGAATGCCTTCGAACTTGAGGTTACTGCAGGGCTTGTGGTGTATCATCCAAAAGAATAGTCCTATGAATAATCCATTTGCGCAATTCTCCAAAATCCGCTCCTGGTTTTCTGTTCGTAAAATATCACTTTTTTGGTATCGATTTTATCGTCGAGTATTCATAGTGCTCTTTGTTTGTGTTTCGATATTTGGAGTATGGTATTGGTATTACAATCTTTATCGGTATTCATGGACCGAGGGAGCCAAAAAAACGTTTCTCGATTCATACGCTCAAGAGACTGATTTTAAGGACGCTGTTTTTGAGAAAGCAGTTTCTACTGCTCGAGAAAGACAGAGTCAGTACGAAAAAGGTGCATCTTTGGAACATGATTATTTTCGACTAGATAAACTTCCTGAAGAGACAAAATGATTGTTCCTCATTGAGCTTCTGTGGAGAAGTCGGCTGCATTGGCGAGTGTAAAACTTGACGCTGCAATGCTACAAACATTGACAGGTGTGATCTGTGTGGTAGAATATTCCGATGCATATTCAACCTAAAACGAGAGCGGAAACTCTCCATGTATTATTTGGAAGTGTGCCAGTGTGGCGGTTGACTCAAGTTGAGCAAGCGCTTTTTTCACCTTTCATTCGTACTTTTTCAGATATTACGACGCTCCCAGCCTTGTGGCGAGAGCCGCTCCATAGGGCACAAGTTTTCATTTCTTATCGAACGACACAAGTGTTTTGGAGTCAGAAAAAAGATACTTTTAAAGCTTTATTGAAGCTGGCTGATGGGAAGCAAATTGAAACCGTTCTCATGAAGAATGCCCGTGGTGCTTATACGGTGTGCGTTTCAACACAGGTGGGTTGCGCTATGGCTTGTACCTTTTGCGCGACGGGGAAAATGGGATTTTCACGCAATCTTTCGGAAGATGAAATCGTCGATCAGGTGCGACACTGGATCTATTTTCTTGCTGATCATCCCGAAATAGCGGCACGTGTGAGTAATGTTGTCTATATGGGAATGGGGGAGCCGCTTGCGAATTATGACGCCGTGAAGCAATCGCTTCGTATGATTCTCAAATATACTGATATTGGACCAACACACGTGACGGTTTCAACTGTGGGCTTAGTGCCGATGCTTAATCGTATTCTGGATGATTCAGAGTGGCCAGCGGTACGGCTCGCTGTATCATTGCATAGTGCCGATCCGCAAACACGCAAGGAAATTATGCCGACATCGTATGATACTTTTCCTGATACCTTGGCGGAATGGGCAGATCGTTATTTCGAAAAATTCGATTCCAAGCGTCGACACTTAACGTTTGAATATATTATGCTTTCTGGCGTAAATGATTCAGAGAAACACGCGGAAGCTCTGATAAAATTTACCCGGCGAATTGGAAAAGTGCGCGTCAATCTTATTCCCTATAATTATACGGGAGATGTGTTTCACAAAAGCACACAGACGGACATCGATATTTTTCAGCAACGTCTTGAGTATGCGGGAGTTGACGTGACTCGTCGCCGAACCATGGGGGAGGATATCGCGGCTGCTTGTGGACAATTAGCTGTTCAGGAAGAAAAAACGGCGATAGCTTGATTGCCTGAGGTATTGTTGGTATACTGTTTATCTTATGCCAGATTGTTATTTCATTACGACTTTTGGATGTCAGCAGAATGAGGCTGACTCCGAGCGAATCGCGAGCTTTTATGAAGCGCGTGGTTTGGTTCAGGCAAAAAATATACAGGGAGCGCAAGTCATTGTGCTCAATACCTGTGTGGTACGTGAACGAGCCGCGGAAAAAGTTTTTGGACTCGTGCGAAATATTCGAAGGGGACTCAAAGGAAACGCTGCTGCGCGTATTGTTGTGACCGGTTGTCTTATCGGAGCGGCCTCTCGAGTTCCGGGTGGCAAGATGATGAAGAGTTTACGGGCGCGATTGCCAGATGTGGAGTTTCTGCCCTTGGAAGAAGTGGGATTTGAGTACGCGCCAAAACGAACGTCTTTGAAATCGGTCTCGATTCCGATATCGAATGGTTGTAATAATTTTTGTTCGTACTGTATTGTGCCTTTTTCTCGAGGGAAGGAAAAATCGCGACCCTTCGCGGACATTGTGCTGGAGGCAACAGAGGCGGCTCAGAACGGAGCAGAGGAGATTTTGCTGCTTGGACAGAATGTCAATTCGTATGGAGCGGATCTGCTGTTAGAGAGATTGGGAGAAAAGGAGGAATATGTATTACCGGATGGACAATCAGTGAAACCAGTCATGGTCAAACACCTTTCGCGGCATCGTATCCCGACTTTGTTTCCATATCTTCTGGAAGCAGTGGCTAAACTCCCACAAATAAAGAAGGTTTCTTTTGTTTCCTCAAACCCATGGGATTTTTCTGAGAGTCTCATCGATGTAATAGCGAAGTACCGAAATATTGATCGCTTGATTCATTTGCCGGTACAGTCGGGAAGTGATTCGGTGCTGAAACGCATGAATCGCTGGTACACACAGGCAGAATATCTCTCACTCATTGCGCGTATTCAGAAGGCAATACCAGAGGCAAAGTTTACCACGGACATCATTGTTGGTTTCCCTGGGGAGACAGAGGAGGAGTTTGAGGAGACTAAGAAAGTTGTACAGACGGTTCGATTCGAGAAGGCCTATATCGCTTGGTACTCACCAAGGCCGGGGACAGTAGGAATGAAGGAAATGCAGGATGATGTTCCGTTTCTGGAAAAGAAACGTCGACATCGAGAACTTGATAGACTCGTCCTGACTTTGTCCGGAAATGAGTGGGCTTTGAAAAAATAAGGTAAAATACCAGAGTATTCACACTACGCATATGAAGAATCTCGCATCTCTCTCACTTCTTTCGTGGAATGTGAATGGCATTCGCGCGGCAGAGCGAAAAGGTTTCCTCGAATGGCTACATCAGCACCGGTATTCCGTAGTTTGCCTTCAGGAGACCAAAATTTCGCATCCGGATCAGCTTTCAAGAGCTTTGGCCCAGCCGGAGGGTTATTTCGCGTATTTTCACTGTGCAACGGAGAAGAAGGGATATAGCGGAACAGCTGTGTATACAAGAGAAGAGCCTTTCGAGGTGAAAACTTTTTTTGGAGCTGACTCTCTCCTTTCACGGGAGGGTCGAGTGATGGAACTTCATTTTCAAGATTTTGTATTGCTGAATATTTACTTTCCCAATGGCGGATCGGGGGAGGAGAGATTGCGGTATAAGATGCGATTTTATGCCGAATTTTTGACCTATGTTTCGGATTTATTGAAACAGGGCAAGAACGTTGTTTTTTGTGGTGACGTCAATACGGCACATAGGGAAATCGATTTGGCACGACCCAAGGAAAATCAAAAGACATCTGGATTTCTTCCGGAAGAACGAGCCTGGATAGATGCTGTCGCCACCGCTGGATTTATTGATGTTTTTCGGCAGATGTATCCAGAGTCAATACAATATTCTTGGTGGGATATGAAGACACGTGCCCGTGAGCGAAATATCGGTTGGCGTATTGATTATTTTTTTGTTAGTCAAAAATTCGTGTCACAGGTGAACGAGATAGAGTATTTGGCTGATATTTCTGGATCTGATCATTGTCCAGTGAAAATGACATTGCGTATCTGAGTGAGAGATGACGATCTTTCTTGAGAGTAGGAGTGTGATATTTTTCGTGGTATTAGAAAAAAAGCCGGCACATTTTCTTCACAAGGAAAAAAAGGCCGGCGAAAGCGCAGTGCTGGTGGCTGCTGCGATTACTGTTTTCGGGAGAGTCCGAGTGCGATGAGGGCCATGCCCATGAGGAGTGGCGTAGTTGGTTCGGGAATTCGCGCGCTGCCGACTTGATCGATCCACAAGGCCGTTCGGTTGGAGTCACTGATGACATTTTCAACCCAGACAGTGATGTGCCATTCTGAGGATGATGGAACCACCGACATCAGACTGGGTCCTCCACCGCCCAAATCAGGGATGGTATACGAGAAAGACTTCCAGGTTTCCGAGGGCGGTATTTCCCTCCAGTCAAAAAATCCTGGTCCTGAGAGGGAGAATCCGGCGAAGTCATTGTTGACTTCAGGGACAACGACGTACCAGAACGAGATGACGTCCCCGATCTGGATATCCGGGATATCGAATGCGATGCCCGCATCGTGGTTTCGAGGCCCTTGGCCCGGAGCGATGCGAAGACAGAAAGTGCCTTCATAGCACGGAAGGTGGACGCCGCCTTTGCTGATTCCCGTGACGATGTCGACATTACCGTAGGTAGTGGCGTTCGTTGGAATCATACCGTCCTCAAAACTCAGGTTGAGGGCGGCGGCCGAAGCATTGCTGGACCCGGCAACGGCAAGGGCAATCATGGTCGCAAACGCGAGAGTATTGAATATTGCAAGAGACCAATGGGGCATCAGTATATCCTCCGAAAATTGTGCTACAGTTGTTAAAGGAAAAAGCCTCTTTGAAGCTCGGGAGAGATAATAACACAGAAATCAGTATATATCAAGTCTGGAAAGTGAAGCTATGAATAACAGCCACGAAAAAGGTATCCCTCTTCCGGAGCGTATGCGACCTCAGTCAGTGGAGGCATATCTTGGACAGGAAAAAATTTTTGGTGAAGGGAGCTTCCTTCGTGAGGCAGTCAAAAACGGGATGCTTCCCTCTCTGATTTTTTGGGGACCACCAGGAAGCGGAAAGACCACACTGGCGCGCATACTTTCTCGTGAGCTTGATGCAGTGTTTGTCAGCCTCTCTGCTGTTTCGAGCGGGAAGAAAGATTTGACTCTCGTTCTTGAGCAAGCACAGAAGGATCGAGCAGAGGGGAAACAAACCATTCTCTTTCTTGATGAAATTCATCGTTGGAATAAAGCACAGCAGGACGCGCTCTTGCCATTTGTGGAGTCTGGAGCGATTACCTTGATCGGCGCGACAACGGAAAATCCAAGTTTTTCTGTGAACTCGGCACTTCTTTCTCGAACGCGGGTACTGGTATTGCAGACGCTTTCTTCTTCGGCTATCGTGACCATTTTAAAACGGGCACTTACTGAAGATGCTCTTTTCATTACTCAAAAAGTGCGGGCTGATAAAGGGGTATTGGAGTTTCTCGCCCAGGCTTCTGGTGGTGATGCGAGGCAAGCCCTTTCGGCTCTTGAAGCGTGTACTTTTCGCGCACGTCACATAACTATGGAGCTTGCCGAATCAGTGATGCAGCGATCGCATCTTCTCTATGACAAGAAAGGTGAGTGGCATTATGATGTGATTTCAGCTTTACACAAATCTTTGCGGGGTGGTGATGCTGATGGCGCACTGTACTGGCTCGGTCGTATGCTCGAGGCTGGCGAGGATCCGCTCTATGTTGCGCGTCGACTTATTCGATTTGCTTCAGAAGATATTGGACTAGCGAATTCATTTGCTCTTCCGCAGGCTGTTGCCGCGCTTGAGGCTTGCCGCCATTTGGGAATGCCAGAATGTGAGCTGAATCTAGCCCAAGCAGTCGTCTATCTCGCGAAGTCAAAGAAATCAAATGCTTTGTATGAAGCGTATGGTCAGGTGAAAGATGATATACG
>CAYOHD010000005.1:0-17623 GCA_964403705.1 uncultured Bdellovibrionales bacterium
TCGTGTCATTACACGGACTTATGTTGACTGGGTACTGAGTGATACTCTTTCGAGTCCGCATGAGTCCGTGTGATGGAGTGCCGCAAAGAATCAGCGAGTAATCGTTTGATCAAGAGAAATGGCAATCGTCTCATTTCGGTGAGATACAGAATCCGGCTTATAAACCTATCCTGGAAAAGCATCGAAAGTAATTTCGTCGCGAATATTTGTATGAAACGATCAGAAATATTTTTTAGCGCGATGCAGCTGCCGATCGATATTATTATGATCACGTTGGCTGCCTTGAGTGCTTATTACGTGCGCAATATTCCCCAGATTCTTGCTCTCCGACCCAAGCTCTATGACCTTACGTTGGGGAGTTTTATGGAAGTCGTACTTTTTGTCGCACCTATTTTTGTTCTCATCTTTGCGCTTGAAGGGCTCTACCAGATGCGAACGACACGTCGCTTCTGGCAGGAGGCATATCGGGTTTTCAAAGCGACATCGCTTGTCTTGGTTATCGTTATCGTGGCGATTTTTCTCAAGCGTGAATGGTTTTCGTCACGCTTTATCATTCTCGCCGGTTGGGGATTTACGGTACTGTATGTGATTGCCGGACGTTATCTCATCGCTCGTGTTCAGCGGTATTATCTTCTCGCGAAGGGAATGGGGGTGCATCGGGTATTGCTCGTGGGGACCAATGGAAAGATGCAGGCCGTTAAGCGCTACTTGTCTGCCCATCGGGAGCTTGGGTATAAAATGGTCGCGCAGGTTTCGGGTGTTTCGCTTCATCAGATCAAGGAAATACGTCGGGAGAAAGGATTGGATGAAGTCATTGTTTGTGATTCAACTTTGACGGATGACGAACACGAGAAATTGCTCGACTACTGTCAAATCAATAATGTGAGCTATCGTTTTATTCCGACGACTCTTCAGACGGCTCGTGTTTCGATGCAGGTGGGTATTCTGAATGGGGAACCGATTATTGAATATCATCACACGCCACTTGATGGATGGGGCAAGGTGATGAAACGGATTTTCGACCTTGTTGCGGGTTCTCTTTTGACACTTGCTGCTCTGCCAATTATGGGGCTTATCACTCTGCTTATCCGGATTGAAGATGGAGATGGACCGGTGATTTATCTGAATGAGCGCGTTGGCCAGGATGGCAAGAAGTTTTTCGTGTACAAGTTCCGCTATATGCAGTGGCGCTGGTGTACCGACAAGGCGAACCCGAATTACAAGAAGGCTCTTGAATATGAACAGGAGCTTATTCAGACACGGAGTGTTCGTCAAGGACCGCTGTATAAGATCAAAGATGATCCTCGAAAAACCAAGATTGGTGCCTTTATCGAACACTATTCATTGGATGAATTGCCGCAGTTTTTCAATGTCCTGAAGGGGGATATGAGCCTGGTTGGTCCACGTCCGCATCAGCAGCGTGAAGTAGACAAATACAATGAGTATCACCGTCGGTTACTCACTATCAAACCGGGCATCACGGGTATGGCGCAGGTTTCTGGTCGCTCCGATCTTCCATTTGAAGATGAGTATCGTCTCGATGTATACTATATTGAGAGCTGGTCATTGTGGCTTGATATTGTGCTCTGCCTCAAAACTTTCAAAGCACTTATTCGTCGAAGAAAAAATTAAGTTATTCTGATTCAAAAATATATGAGTGTTCTCCTCAAATGGGTTGTCTCCGCACTGGCGTTTTTGACCTTGCCACATATCGTACCCGGCATCAGCGTGAAGGGATTCGGTACGGCGCTCGTTTTGGCTCTCCTTTGGGGGGTGATTGGTATTACTGTCAAGCCGATTCTTGTTATCCTGACTCTCCCGATTAATCTGCTCACGTTTGGTATCTTCACTTTTGTTATCAATGGAGCGCTACTCTTCATGTTGGGGGGATTTATCAAGGGCTTTGAGGTGCAAACACTTTGGGCAGCGATTCTCGGTGCTCTCGTGCTTTCTGTTATTCACATGATTGCGCACGCAATCATCAAGACGAGATAGGGAGGGCGTGCGCCAGGAAGATTCATAAAGAGCGCATGAAACTTTTGTTGATCAAAATCGGGAGGGCATGGCATACGCTCAGGCGGGAAGGGTTGTTTCGTGGTGGGCGACGGATTATTGTTGCGGCACGGTCTCTTTTTCGACGGGTGCAGCCCGGAGATATATTGTTTGTTTCGGGATTGGTAGGAGATAGTGCTCGTTATCGTTGTAAACACGTTGCGGAAGAATTCGCGCTGAAAGGATACAAGACTTCCGTGACGGTACAAGACAATCCATTTCTTCTGTCGTATGCGGAACAGTTTTCTGTTTTCGTGTTTCATCGGGTGCTCTATACGGGGCAGGCCAAGGCATTATTCATCAAACTGAAAGAACTTAATAAAGAAATCATCTTTGAGACCGATGACCTCGTCTATGACCCGAAGTTTCTCGTCCATATGGATTCCTTCCAGCAGATGAACGCTTTGGAGCGAAAACTCTATGAGCACGGAGTGGGAGGAGAAATACTGGCTGATCCCGCTGTGAAAGTCGCCACCACTACCACGAGTTTTTTAGCTGAGAAATTGCGCGCTCGAGGGAAGCAAGTCTTCATTATTCCCAACAAGCTTTCTCAGCATGATGTTGAATTAGCGAATAGAGCGCGACAGGCTGAGCTACCAAGAAATGACGCGTGTGTTCGGGTTGGCTATCTCTCGGGGACATTGAGTCATAATAAGGACTTTGCAACGCTTACTGAAGCGCTGATGCAGCTTCTTAAGCGGTATCCTGATATGCGGTTGGTGTTGACTGGTCCGATTGATACTGATCCTGCCTTTGCAGCTTATGAGGCTCAAATTGAACGCGTACCACTCATTCCTCGAGAGAAATTTTTCTCGCATATCGCAACGCTTGATATTAACCTTGCTCCACTGGAACTCAATAATCCTTTTTGTGAATCAAAATCCGAGCTCAAGTTCTTTGAGGCAGGTATTGTGGGTGTGCCGACGGTTGCAGTTGCGAATCAGACTTTTCGTGAGGCGATTGAGGATGGGGTGGATGGCTATGTGGCGAATGGGACTGAAGACTGGATTGAAAAAATTGGATATCTTATGAGTGATAAGCAGGCTCGGGTAAACATGGGAGAAAAAGCTCGACAGACGGCACTGGCTCGCTATACAACCGGTACCAATTGGAATGAGGCCTATGGGGACTACATTAAAGGCATCTTGAGTCGGAACGTGAAATAGCTCCCGGAGCCTACTTTTTCCTCCCCGGAACAAAAACATGCAGACTCAAGATGGTGTTTGCGCAGAGTGGTTTTCTTTATTTGACCTTTGAAGAGTGTAAGTCCATAAGTCAGTATTTTTTAAGGGGGCAGAAGGATGTTGTTTCTGTGCTAAAATAGAGGAAAAGGAAGTAGATAGGTCTCGGTTTCTCTTCGTACCAGCAGAGACGCGAAACAGGTTTAGTCAACAGGAAATACGATTGTTTTGTTCCTCGGATGACCTTTGAGAGTAGGCGGAAAGATGCTAATCAGTACAAGATGGATGTGAATGCTTTTTGATTTTATTCAACAATCTTTCTATAGTGCGATATTTTTTTTCGGTATCGCGGGAATAGGGCTGTATATTTTGGATATTCTTTTACCGAAGGAAGATAGGAATGTATTTCACGTTGCTTCAGCGTACTTTTTTTCTTTGTGTATTTTCACTCTCTTGTGTGTTTTTGGTTTGTTTCTTTTTGACGATAAACGAGAATTTGTGAAACAATTTACCATCGTTTACTTCTTAATCTCTGCAGGGGTGATATTTCAGATTTTTTTTGATATTCAGAGGATAACCTCTCTACTGAAAGAGAAGTATTGCTGGATATTTGGTATATCTTTTTTAGGATTATTTTTTCTTTTCTTTCTTCAGATTTACCATACTTCTATTTTGGATGAATGGCTCCACCGGCCGGTAGTAAACTCATTTGTGCAGAACGGTGTTTTTCCTCTTGTGAATCCATTAAACGTAGATCAAAGTTTCATCTATACGTATCATTACGGAGTCCATGTTATTGGGTCTTCTTTGGCGATGCTATTTCGATTGGGTATTTCAGAGAGCCTTGATCTTTTTAAATTAGCAAATTTTATCGGGGCATTTCTGTTGTTTTATGGTATATTACGAAACTGGTTAGTTTCGCAACAGCGGGCGATGCTTTTTACGGGAGCACTTTTATTCTTGGGGAGTTCATTCTTTCTTGCCGACACTTTTACGACGAGTCATTTGAAAAAAATAAGCCCATTTGATTTCGAGTGGCCAAGTAATGTCGCAATTTCCTTTGGTCTTTCTGGTATTACGAGTATTGGAGTATTGCTTGGGTTGGTATTCTTTTTTGTTTTTACGGATGTTATCAAAAACCAGAAGAAGTTTCGACCAGCCATCCCTATAGTAGTCGGATTTCTGTTTTCCGGATTCATGTTGCTCGGAGAGTATTATGCCGCGCTCATTCTTTTGTATGGCTTTAGTTTGAATTTGGTTTTGCTTCTTAAAAAAAGAATTAATCTAAGTGTATCTCTCGGGAGCCTTGTTTTATTTCTCGTCGTTTTTATTCCGGCCGTTTATTATTCTGGTGGGCTTGGTGGGGCGATGTTGAATTCTGTTTCGAATACGTTTCATTCTTACCTGACCATGTTCTCGCCGAGCGTCGTTTCTCAGGAGAAAATTGAGAGTAGTACGAACGTGCTGCTTGAGCACACACCTAGTGATGGTAGGGTGGAAGCATCAATAGTCATGATTCAAAATCGACCTATATTCGCATTCAAAAATGTTTCTGACTGGGGGTACCCTTCAGAGCGCAGTGTAGTTAAATTTTTTGAAAAGCCAGTGTATTATCTGAGAACATTCTTGCTTGAGTTTCTACTGATTGTATTTGTCGTGTGGATGTTTGTTAGAAAAAAAATCGTATTCAGTAGCGAAGATTTATCGCTTCTTATCTTCTCGCTGGTACTTGTCGGAATTCCATTTTTTATCACAACAGCCTTTGGTGATTTGAATCTTGCAAAAAGTCTAGTGCTTGGTTTCGCCTTGGTTCATCTTTATTGCATTAAGGTTTTGTTTCAGCAGAAGACAGCCAGTAGCCGGTACGCCGTCGCGTTTTTTAAGTTACTTTTTTTCTTTGGAAGTTTACCTAGTATGCTTCTTGGGTCCAATATCCAGTGGCAATGGCTTTCAAGCAGAGGAAAGTCTCAGTACTGCTCTCAGAATCCTTTGTGCTATAAAGGTGAGCTGACTGAACTTTTGAAAAAATTCGAAAAGGAATATCCTGGTTTGAAACATGTGGCAATTAATTCGAAGGAGGCGAAGAATGTCGTTGATTTGACGCATTCATACGTTTACCGGTATAGCGACAGAAGAGCAGAATATATTATTGATACCCCAGAAGGGAGAAATAGTCTATCAGATAGTGAGAAAGAAAGGCTTTCATCGCTGAATACAGTGATAGAACTTGGAGAAAATAAAGTCTTACAAGTGAAATAGTATCTGTATGATTCTGAGTCCGAAAGAAAAAATGTATTTAATATTACAGAGACAGGGCACGCTCCTGGGTGTAGATTTACCCTATTTTGTAAAAAATGGTTTTTGGGTCATGATTCGGCAGATTATTGCGGCAATAGCTGGATTAGTTATTCTGGTGATTCTTACGCGATATATAAGTCAGGCAGTGTTCGGGCAATATCAGTTTGTTTTATCAACCCTTTCCGTCTGCATGATCTTTGCTTTGCCTGGGATGGGAACATCCTTGGTGCAGGCCATTGCTCAGAAACAGGATGGATTCTACAGACAAGCCTTTCGTTTGAGCCTTCGAGCGAGCCTCATAGGATCATTGGTGTTAGCCATAATAGGTATATGTTTCCTCTATTCGAATACTCAGGTTAGTTCTGGGTTTTTTGCTGTTGCTTTTCTGTTTCCGTTCCTCTCCGTTTTCATTCTTTGGGAAAGTTTCCTCCAAGGACGAGAAAGATTCGATTTAGTTGCAAAGAACGTTATAGTACTCTCGGTACTTCAGGTAATCGTGATAAGCATGGCGGTTTTCTTTTTTCCGCAAAATGTCGCGATGCTCGTCCTTGCATACGGGTTATCCGCAGCTTTTTTGAACGTTTATTTTTATCGATTAAGCCTATCCTTGATACGGAATGATATATCTGACGATCAATCTGTCCAGTTTGGTTACTTTATGACCAGGATGAATGTATGGGGGATTCTTTCAGAACAAATAGATAAAATTCTTATTGGTATTATACTTGGCCCCGTGCAGCTGGCTGTGTATGCTGTCATTTCTTTTTTTGGTGTTCGAATCAAGGATGTGGTGAAATCATTTACCTCTATGTTAGTTCCAAAAATGACCAGTGGAAAATACCTGTTTCGTGAGATACTCGTTCTACACAAAAAAACATTTCTCTTCTTTTTGTTGGGAATAACGTTTCTCTCCTTTGTTTTTTATATTTCTGTCGGGTACATGAACACACTGATGTTCTCCCAAGCCTATGAGAGTTATGGTTATCTGTCGAAATGGTATGTTTTGACTATATTCCTGAGCATCCCGTTGACATTTATGGGGTATTATATATCAGCAAAAAAACATACTTATGCGATAACACTCTCAAATACCTGGTTTCACGTAGCGCGTATTTGTATAAATATCGTCTTAATTTCTTTGTACGGTCTTGCAGGGGCCGTAATAGCCTATAATTTTTCGATGGTTTTGCTTTTGTTCATTTATGCATGGGGAATTTCTCAAGAAGAGAGGTTTATTTCTTCGCCATTATAAAATAGCCACCGACGTATTTCCCGAGGATAGATCTTTGAGCAAGCTGCGTTTTATCGAATTTTTCGAGAAAGTCGAGTAAGGGATACAGGAGAAAACTAGCGTATTTTATAACTGGGTTCGAATAACGTAGTGTGGCCTTAAGCATATCAAGAACAACACTTATTCCGGTCCCCATAGCAATAACCTTAATTTCCTTGAATCCTTTGTCGTGGAGAACGAGCTTCCATTTTTCTCCGGTCCACCGCTGAAAATCATATGGGTCAGCATGAATCCCATAGAGAAATGGAGTTGAAGCAATAAACATTCCATTTTTTTTTAAAGCTCGATAGCATTCAGCGACCCCACTTTCCGGGTAGTTTACGTGCTCGAATAGCTCAAGCGCGTTAATCACATCGATGCTGTCGTTGTCGATACCTTTCATAGCAGTTACATCAAGTAGTATATCTGGATGGAAATCTGGAACGATGTCAGCGAAAATCCATTTTTCGACCTTCTCTTTTGGTTTTTTGAATCTGCCGCGGTCTCTCCCTCCGATATCGAGAACGATTCCTTGGTACAATCCGCGATATTTTTCACACATGGTATCTATCTTCTTTCGACGATAGCTTGTTCCGAGATAGGCGATAAACCAGTTTTTGAGTTTTGCATGATTCATATTCTTTTTAAGATGAAAAAATGATGATAAGGATTATCGATATTAATAAAATCACTCTGTATTTTCCAGCCCATTGAAGAGAGATCATTCCTAACTTTTTTCGCCGGATAGCCCTGTTTTCCAATTTCCCAGTAATGTTCACCGTCAAACGTATGTTCGGTGTGTCCAAATCTGAATTTGAATGTTGTAGAAATATGGTTCAAAAGAGGGAGTCGGATACGGAAGCCAAAGGCCAATGATTGGTCGTTCGTATTTGGGAGCGTCAGAATCAAGTAGTCAGTCATTTTTAAGAGATTCCTTAAGGCAGCCAAAAAATCATTGTAGCGAACATGTTCAAATATCTCCGAGGCAATTATGAGATTAATTTTTTCTACTTTTGAGTCGATATCGGGATCGGTAGCACTCAGAAGATAATCTGGAAAAGTTTCAGGATCGAGATCAAGGGTCTTTACTGGAAAACCAATCTTTCTGAGTGTTTCCGTGACTATTCCTGGACCCGGCCCTATTTCTAAAATTGATTGAGGGCGAAGGCGCATAGTTTCGGCAATGATGAGACCGTAAGTAGACCATCGTGCTGGTGACAAATAGCCTGTCTCTGACGTGTAATGTCCCGCCTCTACCTGAACCGTATAATTTTCTTTTGAGGAGTGCGACATATTATTTCTTATTGAGTATTAGGAGATGTCCGCGTACAAAATCTGTCACTCGAATGATAAAACAGGTAGCAGAGAGTATAATTTTTCGTATATAAATGAATTGAGTTATATGTTTAGAAATTTTACCGGTGACAGGTTTTTGTTTGAGTAGAGACTGAATGGTTTCATAGTATTCTAAGTTCATTCGGTCGCTCGTATTTGAGTAATGTGTTAATTTTTCTGAGAACTCTCGGTAGCGATCTCGGAGTTCATATATTTTTTCTAAGAGATTTTCTTCAGTGAATCCTACACCGTAATCATGACAGTATTCTGGAAGTGCGCCGCTCTCTAAATACAAGAGAGGGAGACCACAGAGCGCTCCTTCGACGTGATGCATCCCTGCTGGTTCATTTTTGGTAGCTGTTATGTAAAGATGATGACGTCTTAATTCATCTCCAAGTAGCGATCCAGAAAGAGGGGGTATAATTTTCGTTTTTCGATAGAGAGTGTTTTGGGGAACATTGCCTATGAACGTAAACTCAAATAAATCCGAAAATTCTTTCTTTTGCAGAAGTCGATCAAGTTTTTGATAAACATCATGACCTTTCATGTAGTTGCCACCGAAGTGATGAGTGACAATTCTCATTTTCTCTTTTCCATTCCAAATGGACTTGTTGCGTGCGTGAAAAATCGTATTGTCGGCACCGTTAAGTATCACTGATGAAGGAATCGAAGGGTCTAAACCTTGTCTTTCTAAGAGCGGTTTGAGCCAGCTAGCAATATAAATAAGGTGGTCTGAGTAGCGACTTGCTTGGATTAGAAGTGAATTCATGTGGTGGGTTCCTTTTCTTTCATCACACTCGTTGATACGGAGAATAACTTTCGTTTTTGGATGAGAAAGTTGATAGGTGTAGGCATCGAGGAATGAGTAAGAACAGATCTCCATGTGAGGGAACGGAACAATGTGAAAAATGATATCAATATCTTCATCCTTGAGAGTGGTGACTACTAGAATGCCTTTCTTTTCTAGGTAGGCTCGAAAAGTTTTTGCAAACTGCATGGCTCCTCCGAATGGTCCATCAATGAATTTTATATTGAGACTGATTTTCATAGTTATTTTTTCTTCAAAACAAGTAGTATTATGTGTCCGCTTAAGGGTGCGAGTATAACAGTCAGTATGAGCTTTAAAATTCTTAGAAATAGATTTCTTGTATTATAAAATTTATAAAGCCACCGACGGAGGAGAGGGGTCGTAGTTTCATCAAGGACGCCTTTGAACCCATCGTAGGGTCTTTTGTGAACCAGCGCAAAACCATGTCGTTCAAAGTATGCTTGGACTGTATCTACATCTAGGGCAAATTGATAGAAATTTTCTGGTTGTTCCTGAGTATTGAGTTCCTGGTATTTTTTTCGTCTAATATTTATTTTTCGAAGCGGTGAGAGATAAGGAAAAGTTAAAAAGACATAGCCGTCCTTTTTTACGACGCGTTGCATTTCAGAGGCGATACCATCAAAGCCATTCCAGAAGTGTTCGATGACACCAAGCGACCAGTATCCATCGAAAAAATTATCCTTGAAAGGAAGGCGAAATACATCACCAAGACGAACATTGAGCTCCGGCATAGACTCATTTATTTTCTCGACGGTTTGTGTCGCGTAATCGACACCATACGCATCATATCCTTGATGCATGAGAGAATAGACATAACTCCCTTTTCCACAGCCGCCTTCCAGTATTCGGCACTCGTTATTTGGCCGGAGAAATTTTTTGGTTATCGGGGCAACAAACAGGTCATTTTTTCCACCCGTGATATCTTTTTTGAGAGTATCGCTATCCCAAAGAGAATCCCAGAAATGACTATCTGCTTTCTGATCAATATATATGAGGGCATTTTTCTCTTTTGAATAGTAAATTTTATTCATGCTATTGCATTAAAAAAATCAGTGTATTTTTTCTGTATAATTTCGGGTGAAAAATTATTTTGACAGAAGAGGATGCCTTTTTCAGATTGATTTTGATAAAACTCTTGATTGGAAAAAAGCCTTTCTATTTCCTTGGCCCATTGGTCATCAAGTGTGTTAATAAGAATGGCAGGGGAATGTTCGTATGCAGGAAGAGGCGATGCGATAACAGGTATACCCATGCTGAGCGGAAGGCCTATCTTAGTAAAACTATGTCCAAGATTATAGTGGTTGTGAATATCTCGAGGGGAAAGAAATATGTCGCCCTGAAGTATTTTATTTCGGATGTATTTTTCTTGAAACCGTATATATTCAAATTGGACCCCAGGAATTGAAAGGTGTGGATTGCGTTCGCAAATTAAGGTGTAATGAAGAAAATACTTCTTTGCGAGTGATTCGAGTGAAGATTGAATGAGGTATATTTGGTCTGCTTTTGAGGCATAGCCAGCATACACCAATCGTATCACCCCATCATTTTTTGAGAAATCTCTTTGTTTCTTGGGAGAGAAATCGGGGATATTTTCGGGAATAAATATTGTTTTTTTATCTCCAAAAATCCCGCCAATGTTTGATTTTAGATACGGAGAGGTTACGAGTATATAATGAGCAATTTTTGCAAATTCGGTTATGTTATTGAAAAAATCATCACCAAATTCTTTGAAAAATCCTTTGCCATACAGTGATTTATCAAAAATATTGGCGTTTATATCTAATACAATTTTTACTCCATTTTTTTGGAGTTTTTTCGCCAATGAAAGGGCTTGAGCATCACGTTTCAGGAAAATAACAATATCGTATTTCCTCCATGGTCGATAGAGTTCTAGGAAAAAATCACTCTCTCCCTCAAAAAGACGGATTACATCATACACTCGAAGGCGAACAGAAGCGCTCACATAATTATACGGGAGCGCAAATCCTTCTATGACGAAAGCAATTTTTTTCACCTTTAGCATGGGTCGAGTTTCTACTGTTGCTTAACAACGGCCCAAATTTCACCGAAACGGATAGTGTGTGATTCAATGCTGAGTCCAGCAGCGTTTATTTCCTCTTGGAAACTTTGGAGAGTATACTCGGTAAAATGGGTAGAGTCGCAGAAATAGAACATTCCAAGCGATTTTTTATACAGTGGTAACCAGTCGCGATCGAGCATCGGAACACGTATGAGAAGCGTTGTTGAGAGTTTCTGGATGCTTTTGAGGAACGGGATGCGATTTTCAATATGCTCTAGTACGTTTGAGAGAATGATGGCGTCGTATTGATTCTCAAAGGTGTATATAGTGGCATCACCAAGAATAAACTCTACATTTTTTGGGTGGTGATGTTTTTTTGCGAGGGCAATATGCGTTTCGTCAGTATCAATTCCGGTTACCTTTCTGGCTTTTTTAGCTACTTGTGATGCTACGAAGCCATTGCCGCATCCGATATCAAGCACGATTGAGTCTGGCTCGATGTGGTCTGTGAAAAATTCGTAATAGCGCATGAGATGATGCTTTGGGTGGAGATCATTGTTTAATTTAATTGCTATCACGTCGATGACTTTACCGATAAAGGTATGTATTTGAATGAGAGACTTGAGAATAAGGAATGATAGGCGTTTCATATGTTGAGTAGGGCAGTATAAATATTTTTTTCTTGATCCAGAATCTTTTCGAATGAAAAATCATGGAGCACAGTTTGTCGTGCATTTCTACCTAAATAATTTTGCTTCTGGACACTCGAAAATAATGAAATAATTCCCTCTTTGAGGGTATTATCATCCACCAGTATACCATTTTTTTGATGTTGAATGATAGTGTGAACGCCTGGGACACTGAAGGCAATTACGGGGAGTTCGCAGGCCATGGCTTCAAGGAGCGCTTTTGGGTTTCCTTCATGCAAAGATGGGAATACACAGATATTTGATGCGTTGTAGTACCGAGGAAGCTCATTGTTTGGAATAGATGGGATATGTTCGAGTGATACATCGAGTTTTTTTGCCTGATTAAGGAGGGATTGCCTTTCGGGACCATCGCCTATGAAAAGTATTTGAAAATTGGTGTTTTGTGTGGCGCGAAGAATCGCTTGGTGATTTTTATCTGGATCCATTCGTCCTACGTATATGATATCGTATTTTTTGTAATCAGAATGAGTGTTACGGAAGAGTTCTGTATTGATGTAATTGTTGTGTACACTGATTTTATTTTTGAGAGTTGGAGATGTCCTTGATAAAATTTCAGCGTTTTCTGAAGTTGGAATTAGATTTTTGTTGGAAATTTTGTATGTGAGTCGCTCTGCAATGAAATAGTATAGTTGAACTACATACGAAAGATGTGCTCGTTTGACGAGTTCTGATCCAATATAGCCACTTCGAGCCACGAGTATTTTTTTAGGGAAGAGAACTTTAGTTATTGCTGCAGCAATAGATCCGGAATTCTGGTTAGTTTTGATGATGTCACATTCTCTGAGGATTGAGTAGTGAAGAAAAGGCAGAGCAATCTCGTATAAAAAAGCTACGGGGAATGATCTTGGTTTTTTCTTCAGAGGGACAACAATGATATTTGGCTCCAGAAGATGCTGATAGGCTAAATCAGAAGAGTCTCCATAAGTAAAAAAATATATATTTTTAAAGTATTCTTTCGCAAGTCGATTATAGAGTTCAATCTCTCGCTGAAGAAAACCAACAGAGTTCCAGAGATCTAGAGATCCATTGAGTTCAAAGAAGAACGCGAGCATTGGATGTTTCTGATTCATAGGTATCTTTGTTTTAGACGGAGTATTTTAGCTTTGAGAGCAAAAGGAACGCAGAAGTAAAAGAAGAGAGACGGGAAAACTTTATAGATTTCCCGGTAGGAATACCCACCTTTTTGAATGGCTTGTAGGCGAAGTCGGATGGATTGGAGCTCTTGGAATTTATTTTTTTTGTAAGAGACGCCGTTTGGATTGAATCGGTAGTGGAAAAGAATTTTTGGAAGATTTTGAACATTCTTTCTTGAAGCAAGCCGGAGAAGTAATTCATAATCCTCCGTGGCTGGGGAAGATTCCGAGTATCCACCAAGTTCATTGAAACTTGCTTTTCGAAACATCCAGGTTGGATGAATGAGGGGATTTGTTATGAGTATTTGTGACCGAATTTTTTCTGAGGAAAGAGGTGTTTTGTATACCCCTTTGAGACGGTCCTCCTGATCTATAACATTAGCCCAGCATCCTACGAGATCGATGTGGGGATTTTTTTGTAGAAAATTATATTGGTATTCAAGTCTGCCTGGAAGTGAGATGTCATCGCTATCCATTCGAGCAATGATGGGCGCAGTTGCATAAGAGATGCCTAGGTTGAGACTTTTGGCAACTCCCGAATTGACACTATTTCGAATAATTTTAATACGAGAATCAAGGGCGCGGTATTTTTCTAGTACAGTAGTACAGCCTGCATCGGTTGAACAGTCATCGATAATGATAAGCTCAAAGTGAGACATCGTCTGTTTCAAAATACTCTCAATGGACTTTGAAAGGTAGGTAGGGTTTTGATTGTAGACGGGCATAACCACGGAAACAAGGATTGTCATATGCCTAAGGTATAGTTGAGTTATGATAAATAAGGATGTCGCCAAATGCACGCTCAAACACATAATGAGGGGGAGGGTTTTGCGTTTTTATGAGTCCCGGTTCGTTATAAGGATCTTGCTTGGCTAAGAGTAGAAAAGCGTTTATAGAATTTCTTATTTGTTGATTGAGATGATTTGATTCATGAATATTTCTTTCTATCAGAGCAAGATATTTTGGATTTTGTTCCGGAGGGACAATTTTATTTCGGAGGAAAAGCTCCGACCCAAAGATTGATTGCCTTACCAAGCGTGGAATATAGATTGTATCACCTGGGTTCGTATTTTTGAGGAGGTAGTTTGTGAAAGCGTTATCGATTTTATAGTTATTTCGGGTATTTAGATTCGTATTTATAATGGTGGCGTACAACATATTCAAGACGACAAAGAACAGAGATGCTGTTATTAATATCCCGAGGCTTGTTTTCCGAAGGATGGATTTTGCTTGGGGGATTTTTTCCGTGGCAATGAAAAATAAACGAGAGAGACCAAGGGCGTAGATGATATATGTCATGGGCCAGAGAATGATAGCAGAACGAAATCCAAATTGATTAAACAGCGTGCTGGCAACAAAGAAAATGAGCGTAGCAAGATAGAGAGAAATTATTTTGTAGGCACGATTTTTGTATAAGAGATACAGAAGCAGGAGAAACGGAAAGATGATAATCCAATGAGGGAAAAACCATTGGAAGTAAGCAGTTTTCATCGTCTGGATGCGATGGAAAAGATACGAGGTATTTCTCTGTTCCGGGGCGTTTTCATTATTGGTGATAATGCTGTACGAGGAATCGATTTCTTTATCGCCGTGCTGTATTTTAGAGAGTGTAGTGGTAATTTGCGGGAGGACAATTTGAATGCCATATGGGTCATTTTGGCCATTTTTTTCCATCAGAACTGATTGTATATAGATAAAAAGAATTCCAATTATGGAAACGGTGATGATTTTTTTTATCGTCTGCGTAGAAATTTTTCTCTCAAAAAGAGATTGAATAAAAGCGTATAGAGGGAGGATAAGGAGAAAATATGCACTCAGAGGATGCATAAAAATGAAAAGAGCGATAAGAATGGGGAGTGTCCAGTATTGTAGTGGATGTGGACTATCATCGATAATGAAGGCAGCTATGAGGAAGAAAAGAAGAGTGGAAAAAAAGCTTGGAACAACCCAATAAAATCCATGTATTTCGCCGCTCCCATGGCACAGGGCGAGAAAAAATAGACAAAGGCTTATGAGAATCGTATTTTTCGTGAATGATCTCAGAAATATGAGGAGTGCTCCTGCTAACAGAATTGTTCCGATGTAGAAGCTTATTTCATAGGTAGCATGTGGGGAGAGGGAAAAGGTTTTTGCGAAGCCACCGAAGATAATTTTGTAGGATAGTTGGATGTAGCTTGAGTAATCACTCACAACAGCGCCGGTGTACTGGTTGCAAAGAAAAGAGTCCTGACACAGGCTGGCGGAGGAAATGGTGGAAATATATGAGTAGGAATCATCTGGTTCTGGAGGCGAGAATCTTCCCTGCCAGAGCAACGCAATGAGGAAGAATTTCCATATTAAAAAGAAGCTGATGCTGAGGAGGATAAGATCGTACTTTTGGAAAAAAAGAAATGCAGAGTGGATGCTTTTCATGCGTGTAGTGATTCTAGGAGAGCGAGAAATTTCGGAAGAGCGGTTTTCCAGGAAAACTTTTTCTGGATACTGTCGATGGATTCTATACTGGATTTTTTGATGCTCTCGAGATTGTGCTGTGTGTGTATGATGGCCTCTGTGAGAGCGAGGGTATCCCTGGGAGGAATAAGGAAAAGATGAGGTGATACCTCACTTGTCCCGCCAACATGCGTGGCGACTATTGGAATACCACAGAGGGCTGCTTCGAGTACAGTAGTAGGAAGCCCTTCTGTATAGCTTGGATTTATGAGTATATCTGCCCCTTTGAGTATGCTTACTGCTTGATGCCATGATTTAAAACCGAGTGTCTGTACTTTTTGATCTAGTTGTAGGGATTGTATTTTTTCTTGAAGATTTTCCATTTCTTCTCCGTCGCCAATAAATACGCAGGACCAATTTTGAAAAGGGAGGTGAGAAAGGGCATCGACGAGCTCGTAAATACCTTTTGAAGTGATAATCCGACCAATAAAAATGAGTTTGAGGTTGTGGACGTCTGAGTTCCAGAATGTATTATCTGGCAGTACGGATTTTATCTTTTCAGCATCAAAGCCGCGATAGATAACATCGATCGGCGATTTTTGTGAGAGAGTTTTTATGAAAGATCGTACGGATTCAGATACGGCTACGATGCAGGCAGACTGACGGAGAATGTATTTTCCAAATGTATGATCGTAAGCCCAGGCAAGAGAGGTGATGAATATATTTGCAGACTGCACAAAAGACGAGCCATGTTCGATGTGAAGATGGGGCATCTTGTTTTGTATAGAGAAAAGCGTTCCGATGAGGGATGGAAAGAAAAAACGAGTATGAGTAATGATAATTTTTTGGCCATCTTTTTTTTGGTCACGCATGATTTCCCAGTAGGTTTTTTTCCAAAATTTTGGCACTGGATAATTGCGGATTATCTCAAAGGCCGGATATGGAGTTATTTTGATATTTTTGATGTGTTGAGTATATTTGACAGTCGTAGGGATATGCGGAGTAAGTACAGTTATTGTGTAGCCACATTGTGAGAGATAAAGAGCAAGTTCTTCAGCGTAATACTCAACGCCGCCAGTGTGGGGCGGGTAAAAGGGTACAAACATGAGAATCTTAATAGGGAGCGGCACTATTCTTTGTGATATTTATGGATTTCTTTTGACGTATTGGAGTTGAGCTTGGTTAGGTTTCGGTCGACGATATCAAGTTTTACATAGAGACGAAAGATGAGGTAAAAGAGGAGAATAATTGCCAAGAAAAACATAGCATCAGAACCTCTCTGAAGTCCAAAAATGAGAGCTGCTTTGTCAGCAATTCCTGGATTAAAGGTGATAACAAGTACTGATGTCCAAATAAATATCCAAAAGAAAAACTCGCTATAATTTATCGCTTTATCTTTGAAGCGCAGGACTGCCCGTGAACCAGCAAATGCGACAAATATAACAGTGATAATTTGTATAATGAGCATAGAGTTACATGAATTTCCTCAGAATGATTTTCAGACCCATCTTAATAAATCCGAGAGAAGACTGTCCTTTCATCTTTGAGTAATCAGAGTAGATTATGGTTACTGGACATTCGCAGTACCTCAGATCTTTTTTCTGAATCTCGTCTATAATGTCAGAGGCATGTTCCATCCCTCTGTGAGTGATGACAATGGAGTTATAGGCTTTTTTATTGAGGGCTCTGAGTCCGTTATGTGTGTCTGTAAGTCGAACATGGGAGATAGTATTCGTAAAAAGAATTCCAAGTTTCAGTATGATACGACGAATTACGGGTATATGACACTGGGAACAAAGAAACCGTGACCCTAGTACTACATCTGATTTATTTTCCAGTATTGGCTTAATCAGAGCGTGCAAATCAGCAACTTGGTGTTGTCCATCCGCATCAAAGGTAACAATGACATCTGGCTGATATTCTTTGGCAAGATATGTCAATCCTGTTTGAAGCGCGGCTCCTTGGCCGCGATTTATAAGATGTCTCAATACTTCAGCTCCAGCTTGTGCGGCAATGTGGGCAGTATTATCGCTGCTTCCATCATCAATAATGAGTATATTAGTATAGCCTTGTGATTGTAAATCACCGATAACACTACCAATCATTTTTTCTTCATTGTAGGCAGGGATGAGTATCCACATAGCATTATCCTCTATTTATCGAGTGGCTTTCGGTTAATCTTGTAAACTCTGTTAAGAGAATGACAAATGAGGAAGAATCCAGTCCGGTGTGAATTGTGCGATGGCATGGAGAACGAGTCGTTTTTTAAAATATAAGAAAAAAAAAATAAAAAAAATAACGGGAGGTGGGGAAAAAAAAAAATAAATAAATATAAAAATTATACGGCCGATTATAAAAAATTTAA
>CAYOHD010000005.1:17633-17956 GCA_964403705.1 uncultured Bdellovibrionales bacterium
GAGTCGTTTTTTAAACTATCTGAAACAAAAGCTTCAACATATACGGCGAGGTGGGAAAAATACAAAAGAAAGAATGAGCTCATTTCTCCGCTCTATTATACCTATTTTCCTCTTCTAGGAAAAGGGGGAAGCGGCAGGTATGACCCCCGGGTCTCTCCAGGATGATAGAGCGACCAAGAAGGTGCTCGGCCCAAAAAAAAGGGGGGGTGGTGGGCGTGGCCAGGCTGAAGCCTTTGTGGTAGGCGGAGCAAAATCACGCCTAGAGACTTTCTTTCAGGTTTTGTTGCCAGCGCCAAGCGTCTTTGAGGGCTTGAGCAATTGAG
>CAYOHD010000006.1:0-17812 GCA_964403705.1 uncultured Bdellovibrionales bacterium
TGTGGGCTGTGAGCAAAAAGGACAAAGTATTTTACGATATTGAAACAAGCGGAAATTGAGAAAGCAATCAGAAGAAAGGAAAAGAGGGCAAGACGGAGACCGGCAGCTGAGCGCTCTGCTTTGTTAAGAATCCAGAGAACCGGTACGGAAGCGAAAAGAAAAACAGGCACCTGGGTACCGATGGAACGGAGGGCGTGTGGGAGTCCTTCATTGGTGAGGAATTCCGGAGCGAGCATAGTAAAAAAGGATCCAAAGAGGAAGGTGTAAATAACAAGACGAAAATCTCGGTCATTGTAGCGGATTCTCCGGTAGAGGAGTCGAAAGAACTGGAAAAGAAGCACGCAAAATCCGGTCAAGAAGAAAGTACCGACTATCGGATCAAGTATGGGGTATGGCGGGTAATTGTGTCGCCAGTTCTGATCACCGAGAAAATTGTATTTTATGAGAGATGTGGAGAAGGTTTGGGTGAGTGTTCCGAGTAAGTCTCCATGGTTTACGTTTGGTGAAAATACGGATATATGAGAAGAACGAGATTCGAAGTCCTCTGGGTGTGAGATGAAGAAGTGAAATAGCATGGGAGCAGCGGTGATAAAGGCACCTAAAATAAAAGTCAGGCTGTGTTTCCAGAAACGACGAAAAAAGTGTTCATATGAAAGCATGAGCGCAGGGAGAAGAAGAATGAGAATGAGCGGTGCGACGCGAAAGGCGATGTAGGTATGAACTCCGAGTCCAAAGATAAGCCCCGAAATAAGGAAGTCTTGTTTTTTTTGTGTCCTGAGACCACGAAAGAAGAAGAAGAAAGCAAAGGAGAGAAGGAAGGAAGTCATGATAGCGCGAAAGCCAATACGAGAAAAATTGATGGCCCAATAAGAGGTGGCTATCATGAAGGCAGCGCTGAGACCGACGCTTGTGCGATGGAAGAGCTCTTTTCCAAGCAGAAAAAGACCAAGTACGGTAAACGTTCCAAAAAGAACGGAACAGAGTTTGAGCGCTACCATGGTATTGCCGAAGAGCCAAATAGAAAGCGCTTGGAGATTGATGAAGAGTCCCTCGCGTCCGAAATTCGCTGGGTAGAAGAGTTCAAATTGACGAGTTTCTAAAGCATGTAACGCATCGACGCCATTAGCTGCTTCATCGGGGTAGAGACCCAGAGGGAGAGATTCGAGGTGATAGATGCGAAGAAAAAAAGCGAGAAGGAGAAGGGCGGTGAGCGAAAGAATGAGTGGGAAACGTGATTGCAAAAATTTCCACATAAGGAGCTATCGAAAAAAATATCTGAATCTTTCAGAAGATCACTTTCTTTTTATTTTTCAACTTGATTATGGTACTATTATACTAAAGTCATCATAAAAGATGAAGTGATTTAAAAGGCACTATTTATTTTTGTGTATGAACGAAACGCAAGAAACGAATGTAGAGCAAAGTGGAGCAACAGCAACAGACACGAGTACGCTTTCTGTTTCAGTTACGCAGCCGGCACTGGTTACTGAATCACCGGTTGTGCCTGAGACAGAAAATACAGAGCCAGTAGCTGATTCGGTTGCAGCACCCACAGAAAAAGTAGCATCTTTTTCCATGCAAGAGCCGGTCGCCGTGATGACATCATCTGGTGGGGTATCAGTCGGCGATGTTTGGGCAAACGAAGAAACATCATTTCGGGTTGATATGGTAACGGCTGCCGGAGGGGTGAGTATTCGTTTTCGAACTCAGGATACTCTTGACGGTTCAAAATCATCTTTTATCCGAAAAGCGCGAGCTTTATTTGCAAAGAAAAAGACTCTTCCGCATGGGGAATGGTTTTTTGGTTCCGGAGAAGAAATTCGTCAGTTTGTTACGGAGAATGGTTATCAATTAGAAAAGCGCAAAGAAGAAAAAGAAAACAAAGAAGAGATAAAAGAAAAGGAGTAATATTTGTGTATGGGAGGAGAAAGAAAATTTGTTTCTGGCGCGGATCCTCATGATGGCGAAAAACCGTCAAGAACGCATGCTCGTCGCTCAGATGAGCTTCATGGTCCGAAACCTGAAGATGGAGTTTTTGCATCACCGAAGAAAATGAAACGGGTACCGCGGAATCAGGGAAGAGAGCGCGAATCTTCAGGGAGAATAGAGGATGAGTTTGAGGCAGCGTTTGGATTTAGGCCAGAGGTGGGCGTATGTTTTACGGATACCGCTGAGCCGAATGAGGTGTATGAAATTACACGTGTGCAGGCCAATGGGGGCATTGAGGTCGCACAAACTTCAGATAAGAGTGGGGGGAATTATATTGCGAGACGCGGGTTGTCTCGGGCTTGGCTGGAAACACTGATTAAGGAAAATCTCCAGGGAACAAGGAAATTATCTCTCTATGAACTGAGTGAAGATGACATTGCGGAGTTGGCGGAGTTGGGGAATAGGGCGATTGCAGAATCCAACCAGAACCTAAGTCAGGCAGCCTTGGTATCGGAAAATGCCTTGGAAGACAGTACTCCCGAAGTAACCGCTCAAGGTTTAGTAGTGGAGGGTGCAGATCAACTTGCTGGTGACCCACCCGGTATGACTCGACCGAAGCCAGGAGCGATTAAGGGGGCGCTTTTTGGCGGAAAAACAGTAGAATATAACGATTCTTCCCCTGAAGTACTTCCTGAAGGAAGTCAGGATGAGGGGGCTATTGATGAGCAACAACCAACTAGAAGAAGACGGCGGAAAGACAGTAGCAGAAAAGCACGGCCGCAGTTATCCGATGAAATAGGAGAGACTCCCGTCCAACCGCCAAAGTCTCAAGAAGCATTAGGAGTACAGGATGTCGAAGCACAACCAAACCCAACAGACAATAACGAAGCAGACACTATGAAATTCGAACAGGCACCATCAAGAGTTCCAAAGTCAGATGAAGAACGATCAATAGTGGATGCGCTCGGAGAAGATGACTTGTCGAAGCGGACGCTGTCGGCAGATCAATCATCCGTTGTCTTTCAGTCTGGCGCGAATGATGAAGAGCTGATTGGTTTTGGTCGTACATATGGGGAGTCTGAATCGAAAACAGGAGCAGTGGACGTTGTTTCGCAAACCGATTCGGGAGTCTCGGATGAATCCGTACCTTCTATTGTGAGAACGCGAGATAATCCACTTCATACAGTAAATCCACAACCTCGAGGTAGTGATGATCAGTACCGAGATGGGAGTGTTTGGGTGGAAGACTATCTGAAAGAAACTGATCAGCAGGCTGATGCACAAGAAGCGCTTCAGAGAGAAGCCGTACCGGCGGTCGTGAGGACGCGAAATCATCCACTTCGTACTGAGAATCAAAAGACGCAGGCGGAGGAACCAGATGGGGAGATCGAAAATGCTCGGATGGCTGCTCCGGGATCAGCAGAAGAGGCGGCGGTATTTGAGGCCTTTGGTCGAGGACCAAATGGAGAAATTGGAGCCACGCCAGAAGGGCAGTTGCAACAGAGAATCGATGTTGCTACTTTGGCGTGTGATCAGGCGCGTTTGGAATATGTCGCGGCAGATAATGAGAGTCGTACGGTGATGAGTCGTCTCAAGGGAGTCCTTGGCATTTCTGGGAAGGGTATCCAGAATGAAACAGTCGGGCAGAAAAAAGAAATATACCAAAATAAACTTCGTGAATTACGAGACCTGCGTCTTGAAATGGTAAAGATGCGACATATTGATCGAACAGAATCGGAAGCAAGATTCTCTGCTCGCGTAGCGGAGTCAGATACGGATAAAGAATTTGAGGGAATGGAGTCTAGTTTGGATGCAGGGAAATCTTTTTCAGATTCAGAGGACTCATTAGAGAAAGAACTCGAGTCAGAGCTACGTCATTTTGCTACGGAAGTCAATGTTGGTTTGTATAATGCCTGGACAGAATTGAGGTCTGAGCAGAAGGGAATTCTCGGGAAATTGAAACAATTTGGATCGGCATATAATCAGCTTTCATGGCAAAAGAAGTTGGTTATTGGTATTCCAGTAGCGGGCTTGGCTGTCGCGTCGGGAGCGGGTCTTTTGGGGACGGCGATGGCTTCAGCGGCGATTGCAGCAGTGATTGCACGACGAGGTGTAGCGGCGGCGGGTATGTTTGCTGCAACAGACGGAGGTCTCCAGAAATTGGCTGAGAGTCGGGCACGGAAAATGGCAGAAAAAATAGTGGCAAAGGGCCAACAAGAAGCGAGGTCACTTGAAAGCTTGGACCAGGGTGATGCCAGTGAAGCAGGGATGGCGGGGAGTGAAGCTCAATCTTCTCCTGAAGCGAATGAAGAAACTCTGGATGTAAAATTTGAACGCATGAAGACTTTCATGGATAATCACATGATTGATTCACTCGACCAAACGCTTGAGAGTCGAGTACGTGGGCATGATCGGCGGCGGCTCGGTGCGCTGGCGGGAAGTATGGGTGTTGCCTTCGGCCTTCCTACATTTCTAGCATCAGAAACAGGACGCGAATTCACCAGTGCTGCTGCCGCAAAAGCTGGCGCAGGGGCAAGGTGGGTTGGAGAGACGGTATTTGGGGATGATTATCCTCAAGCAAAACCAGGAAGTATACCAGGAGGTACCACGAATGTTCCACCGAATGAGGCAACAGCAGGAACCAAAGCAGCTGCACCAGCGACAATAGAGAGGGGCGCGAGTGGTTCCGCACTCGAATCCCCTGCTCCTGCGAAGGGCGTTGAATTAGGAGGAAATATTTCAGGTATTCTCGGCAAAGAAATTACGCTCGCAAAAGGAGATTCGGTCTGGAAACTAGCTGGAAATATGGCGAAAGAATTGGGAGTGAAGGGTGATGCAGAAAGTCTCTATGTCACGGATGTTTTGAAAGATGCTTATTTGGCGCATGGGGGTAATCCGAATATTCAGGCTGGAGCAGTATTTAACTGGAAGAAGTATTTGAGTGCTGAAGATATCCAGAAAGCCTTGAAAGCGTCAAGTAGTCTCACGGAGGAGCAGAAGGCTTCAATTCTAGCGAATAAAGGGAAGGATATCGCGAGCGCGTTGGTAACTGGGAGTACCCCCACGGCAGAGGTCTTTACTCTTGGGAGTGATCCTCAGAATATCGTCAGCGGAGAGTCGAAATATCCAGATGTTCTCGCGCGCGCCAGAGTCCAGTTGGCTGGAGATTCTCAGTCTACAGTTACGGGAGGAGTGAGTGGTCAGGAGACGGTACGAGCAGGAGTATTCGCAACGACGGGCGATGGAACAATTAGAGCGGATAGTGGACGTAGTTCATCGATGCATAAGTATACTGACAAAGTAGATGTAGTGACAACAGTGACGAATGGAAATAAAACATACGAAATTCCTGGAGTTCGTCCGGATCAATTGGAGAACACGACAGAATCCGCTCGAGTGTCTGAGGCAGGGAACGGTTCAAGGATTACGGTTGAATCTGCCCCCCAGAGCCGTGAAGCTCTTGAAACCTCTCGTCAAGTTGGTGGTGGGGCAGAAGGGTTTATCAGGGTAGCGGATACTACTTGGGAAGGGACCACACCGACGGTTGATTTAATCGCAATTGATCAAGTGCGGCCGATTGTTGATCGAGTGCCAAATATGACGTGTCAGGAATTTTTTCAGGTATACCTCGACGCGAAAGATGCCGTGAGTAACAATTATGATCAAATCAATACGCTTACTTTTCAGGGTGGTTTGAGTTGGGCTGAGGTAGATACTTTTGCTCAGTTTATCAACGGGTTTACTGATCCAGATTCTGGAAGAAAGCTGATTGTGCAGGCGGTACGCGCGAATCCAAATATTACCCTCAAGGAATTTATCGAAATGTATGCGCCGAGCGCTGAGCCATCTCCTTCTCCAATTGGGGGGCAAGTCGAGAATGCTGTACCGAATATAGGTTCTGAGCCAATCGCGTCATCTGAAGTACCGGCCGCAGTGGTTGCTGAGAGTACGCCGTCTGCTCCAGCGGAGAGCTCGGCCTCGGTATCAGTTGCAGAACCAGTCCTCACGGAAGAGTCAGTGAGACAGGAATCATCAATCGCCACGGTAGAGCCATCAACATCTGACACAGAGCAGTCTCTGGATACGACAGTTAATACTGGAGTGGTGACGGCAGCAAATGAAAGCGGGATAGCGATTGGGGAAGAGAGCACTTCTGGTGGTGAGACACTTGTGTTTAGTCAGCATGTTGAGCCGAATAGAGAGAGCTTTCAGCAGGTGCGTTACGAAGCTGATCCTGCCTCTCAACAGGGTGGCACTGGGAGGGGCATGTCTGCGCGGGCAGGTATGCCACCGGCTGGCGGATTTGAATCGAATCCAAAGATTCCTGGTATAGGACCAATTAATCTGATGGAGCTTCAATTTGCTGAGCAGAAGCTGCGGGTCGGACCAGCTGCACAATTGACCTTGCGGCAGCTTGCTGAGTCAGGAAGGGATCCAAGTAAGATACCGAGCGGAATGACACCGGAGGATCTTGCTAAAATTAAAAGGCTTCTTGTGAGGGTTCCAGGGACGAATACAGGACCTTTTATCTTGCAGAATGGGAATATGACCGTTCAGCAATTCATTCGAGATAATATACGCGCGCGCATACCAAGACCGGGAAGCACGTCGATATAAAAAAGAGAGAAGTAATATAAATCATTCAAGAGAAAGATTATGGATTACGCAGCGATACTTAACCAATTAGCAGATGAGCTCGGTTTTGGGAAACTTGATGAAACACGGAAAAATGAGTTGATTGCCAAGATGGGCGAAGCACTTCTGAAGCGCATCTTGCTTGAGACTTTTGATCGACTGGGCGAGAAGGGGACTCAGGAATACGACGAATTGATTGATCGAAATGGCTCTCAGGAAGAGATTACGGCCTTTTTGAAGGGGAGAATTCCAGATTATGAAGACATGATTGCGAAAGTAGTCGTCGACTTTAAGGAACAGATGAAGCAGGAATCCATTTAATTGTCTCTGAATACGTATGCCAGAAGAATTACGGCCGATTGGGGAAGTATCCGATGGAAATGTTTTTTTGAGGGAAAACACCGAAGACAAGTCTCTTGTGCAAGAGAAAGAAAATACTTCTGAAAAAACAGAAAGCGAAAGTAATCCAGAAAATAAGCAGGAAGCAGAACCAAATCAGCTCACTGAAATCTTAAGTAAGGCCGGACCGGCACTTGGCACATCTGGAGCGACAGGAAGTGCGACCGATGATGCCCGAAACCTCTCACTTCTTTCTGATGTTGAGAGTCAGGTAACACGACTTCTTGATTTAGCGACACAAAAGGGAATTCCTCATGCAGTACATGTAGCACAGAAATTGAAGAATTATTACGTGCTCGATCGAATGCATGATGAAATGGTGGATAAGTTTTATCAGGGTTTGGTTGAGAAAGGGCTAGTGGAGAAGGCATAACGGGAGGAAAAGAGTGCGTTCAAACAAATACACAAAGTATGTCTGGTTTTGATTTCAATATTGTTCTGATACCACTTTTGGGTATATTTGGTATACTGGCGTTATTTTCGGGAGCCTTTTTGATTCTTCGAAGTATACTTCGTTTTCGTATCGCGGTGAGTCAATCCATGCAGATGGATTTGGAAATGGTGAAAGTATCTCGCGTTAAACGGAGTCAGGAGGCTCAACAGAATCAGAGTGCTGATGCTTGGCGAGAAGAAATCGTCGCGATGGAGCAATTTTTGGTGGCTATTTCATCTCTCAAATGGAAAGCAAGTTCTTGGAAACACTGGTTTTATCAGATGCCAAATATTGTCTTTGAAATCGCTAACCCATCAAATAGCGAAGAAATCTTCTTCTATCTTTCCATGCCGAAACGGTTTCGGGAAAATATCGAAAAGCAGTTGCACAGTTTTTTCCCCAATGCGGTGATTGAAAAGATTTCCGATTATACAGTGTTCTCTCCGAGTAGCGCAACTGCCGTGGCAGTTCTCGGACTTTCAAAGAATCACGCGCTGCCGCTCCGGACTTATCGTGGTATTGGCATCGATCCTCTGAATGAAATTTCAAATGCTTTGAGTCGCTTGAATACGGAAGCAGAAGGCGCGGCTATTCAAATCGTACTTGCTCCAGCACCAAGTGGATGGCGATCCTCGGGTCTTGAAATCGCGCAGAAAATGCAAGGTGGCAAACGCCTGCATGATGCAGAGGGAGATTCATTGGCCAAGAGCGCCGGAAAAGAGATTGGAAAGGGGATGATGGATGTTCTTTCGGGAGGGAATATTTCATCTTCATCTCAAACTGATGCATCAGAAAAACAGGTGGCTCTGACACCGGAAGAGCAGGATCTTGTGAAAGCCATTGATAGTAAAGCGAAAAAAGCGGCTTTTTCAGTGAATATTCGTTTGATCGCTACTGCCGAAACACATGAACGAGCAGCGGAGATATTATCACATATAGAAAATGCGTTTAGTCAATTTGAGAATCCGGAAGTGAATCACTTGAAGGTACTTCGTCGAGTGAAAGAAAAACAAGCCGTATTCGAATATATTTTTCGTACTGTTGATCAGGAGGATGCTTGTGTTCTTGGGGTTGAGGAGGTATCCAGTATGTTCCACTTCCCTATTTCGACCACCGAAACACCCAAAATCAAGTGGCTGAAAGCTGGGGCCGCTCCGCCACCCATTAATATTCCGACCGAGGGGTTACTCATGGGATATAATGACTATCGCGGCACAAAAACGGAAATACGCATTACTGATAATGATCGACGGAGGCATCTGTATACCATCGGTCAGACTGGTGCTGGAAAATCGAACTTTCTTCAGGAAATGGCCAAAAAAGATGCCATGAGTGGGAAAGGATTTTGCTTCATTGATCCGCATGGTGATGCTATTGAAGATATCTTGACGGCTATACCAAAAGAGCGAGCTGAAGACGTGATTCTCTTTGATCCCGCTGATGTTGAGCGTCCGATTGGCATTAACATGTTGGAATTTGATCCAGCTCATCCAGAACAGAAAACGTTTATTATCAATGAAATGATTGGTATCTTTGATCAGCTTTATGATCTTAAGGCGACTGGCGGGCCGATGTTTGAGCAGTATATGCGCAATGCCATGCTGTTGATTATGGAGCATCCAGAGAGTGGCTCTACTTTGATGGAAATATCCAAGGTTTTGTCAGACGAAGATTTCCGACGCTTTAAACTTGATCACTGTACAAATCCCATCGTGAGAGATTTCTGGTTGAAAGAGGCTGAGAAAGCGGGTGGTGAAGCTGCACTTGCGAATATGGTCCCCTACATTACTTCCAAACTGACCGCTTTTATTTCGAATGATATTATGCGGCCGATTATCGCGCAGCAAACAAGTGCACTGAACTTTCGAGAAATCATGGATAGCGGAAAAATACTCTTGATTAATCTTTCAAAGGGGAAGATTGGGGAAATTAATGCTCGATTGCTTGGTATGGTGATTGTTGGACGTTTACTCATGGCGGCACTCTCTCGGGTTGATATGGCGGAGAGCGAGCGTAAAGATTTTTATCTTTATTTGGATGAGTTTCAGAATGTCACAACGAATTCTGTGGCGCAGATTCTCTCGGAAGCTCGGAAGTATCGCCTCTGTCTGGTCTTAGCCCATCAGTTCATCGCACAGCTCAAAGAAGATATTTCCAAAGCGGTGTTTGGGAATGTCGGTTCAATGATTGCATTTCGGGTTGGACCGGAGGATGGAGAGTTTCTTGAGAAACAATTTTCTCCCATCTTTAGCGCGAATGACCTGATGAATGTGGATAATTACAACTGTTTTGCGCGCATTTTGATGAATGGAGAGCTTACCAAGCCTTTCAATATGAAAACTTACTCTCCAACTAAGGGGAGCCAAGAAATCGCGAATGCCCTGAAAGAACTCTCGAGACTTCGTTTCGGTCGTGATGCGGCAACCGTGAATCGTGAAATCATGAATCGGGTGAAGCTCGCTGAAGGCGCTGAGATGAGATGAAATAATTTATTTGATTTCTTTTGTTTTTCGAACAGGATGACTCATATATTGGTGGGCGTAGAAACACTCGTTTTTTGTGGGTAAAAATGCTCTTCATGAGCAGTTAGGCGGCGAGAAGTATGTACGGAATTGTAGAAGGAAGTAATACGAAGAGCAAAATATCATATCTCAGGCAGGGTGCTTTCGAATGTTTCTGTGGGAGTGGAAATTAAAATAGCTCGATTATGTAAGGAGAGGCTGATAGCATCTTTAAGTGTCTCTGAAAAGTATTGTTCTACGATGTTTCCATTCGCATCCCAGATGATGATCCGTTCATTTTCACTATCCAACCCGACGAGAAGTGTATTCTCGGGTTCAGTGGCTAGCAGGAGTTGACTGGGTATAACCTTTGGCGTTTCAAAAACACGGACAGTTTTGCCTTGTGAGTATTGAGTGAGCGCTGACTTTGAAAAAATAAAGACGCTTTCGTTGAGAGCAAATGAGGCTTGTGGGTCACGATCAAGATTTTGTTTGAGCCACGGTGTTCCTTCACCAAATCCACCTTGAGCGCGAGGATAACGGAAGAGCATAGTTCCATCAGCGTTGAGCGCATAGAGATAGGTAAGATAGGTGCTTATTTGGTCAATAGAATCAGGACGAGTTGGGAGTGTGTTTGAGGAAAATGTTTTATTGACCGGACTGAATGTCATAAGAATACCGGTATCTGTGAGGAAAAAAAGGAGGTCAAGATCCTGCATGGGAGCAATCTTTTTCGGGAATCCATTTTCGTTTGGGAGCGGAAGGGAAAGTTGTTTGGATGGGATCTCAATACTTGTTTGTGTCATGACAATTGGAAGGCCGTTGAGATAGGCTGAAGCAATAGTATCAGGATGCTGAGAAATGACCTGAGAAGGAGGGAGATCTCTGGTATTTGTCTCTTGACTGCGGAGAGAGCTTGGAAGAGGGAGTAGTGCATTTGAGAGAGATGGCGCGTCTTCGGCGGGAAGATGAGTTGGTTTTCCTGACTGAAAAAGAATCCAAATGAGTATACCGAGGACGCTCAGAATCGTGACAACGACTATGAGACGCCCTTTGTACGAAAGACGAAGAAAAATCCGCTGTAAAGAGAGTATCAGAGGTGTAAGAGCGAGGTGTATTTTTCGGAAAATGAGTGGGGAATACATGCGGAAGAGTCGAATCAGAGACACTGCCCGTGATTGGAGTGTCGCGCCCATAGAGGTACAGGCTGACAGGGTCCACTGAATGAGTTCGGCGGCATGTTTCGGAGTAACTTTGGAGAGAGGGATTTGCCGAGTTTCCTCTGAAGGGTATTTCGTCTGTGTTGATTGTGGCTTTGATGATGTGAATCGAATTTCTCTTTGATAGAGGGTGTTGTTGGTTGATTTTTGCGCGACAGAAGGGGTGTAATTATGGGATGGTGTTTTTCGGGCGAGATACTGCGATGATGATTCCATGAGTAAAGTGAAACTGCCTTGTGCTCTATTGGTTGTGGCGAGCCAGAAGAATTTTGCTTTGAGAGAAATCTTCCGAAGTAGTTGGGAAGATTTTCTCCACCCCTCCTCGCCTATCTTTTGGCTAAAGTAGAAGAATGATTCAGAATACTGGGCGATACGAGACGGCTCAAGAGTGGGTTCTTTTTTGTCACCCTGAATATAGATATGACCTGTTTTTGTGTCGGTGTATTCCGGATTGATCAGGGGAGCGTCTTGATGAGACTGTTCTTCCGCAAGTGCAGTAGCGATGCTTTCATCGCGTTTCTTTTCGAAGGCAGTTTCGGAAAAATAGTTTTGAGTCGCAAGCTTTTTTTCAGGAATTTTTTTGTGCGCATGGGGAGAAGGTGCCGGTTGTGCGGGAGCCTCTTCTATGTCAACTACAATAGCGCCACCACGATCAAGCTTGTTGATCATAGCCGTTCGAAGAAATTGATTGAGCCTGTCTTGGGTCATTTGCCCTGCATGTCTCGCAAGTACTGGTTCACTGATAATCTCAACCGCTTTGGGGAGAAGGAAAAGGATACGATCTCCAGGAATAAGCTGGCCGCTTGATATTTCGATGAAGGTTTTTAGGGGGCGATTCACCGCTTCAGGTGAAGCGAGTCCTTCGCTGATATGTGAGAGCGTATTATTTCGTGAGAGATAAATTCTTCCATCACCAGCAGCCGAGAGATGGATGGAGTTTCTCTCGAGTATAGCTATCGTTCCGTGAAGTTTTCCGAGCCAGCGAATATTGCCATGTTTTACAATTTCAGCGAGCGCGACGTTAATTTTGTGGAGCGCTGCCTCAAAACTTTCCGTGGCTCCTCGTCGTGGGTTACAGAAGTATTCATTCTTAGCGACAGAGAAAAGGAAATTAACGATATATTTTGAGTCTTCGCTCGAATCATCGATTTCGAATACGCCAAGAAGCGTCCCAAGGGTAGCGCTCGCAACGTTATCGCCTTCATGACGAAAAATTTTTATAAAATGTTCGGCATCACGCCCGCGTGTCGCTTGAATTTGGGATATAACACGGACATTCTCCCGAAAATCATGAGATTTTTCTCCTTTTTGCTCTCTCATAGCTTCATCTTTTCAGTATAGCATATAATACGGCTTGTATCTGGGCTTAAAGAAGGTATTTTTCGTTGACTTTTCTCTAAACTCTGCCGTATACTTCAAAGATAGTATACCGTAATCCGTCTATGTACTGGAAGTTATGTCTCTTGCTCTCTTTGATGCGATGTTTGGATCGAAAGCCCGGGCCCGAGTTATTCGCTTTTTTCTTTTGAATACTGAAGGAGAATATGCCGTGCTCGATGTTACTGCGAAAATTCTGTTGCCACGAGCCGATGTCGCTCGGGAAGTCAATAAGCTCCTTAAGCTTCGGATGATTATCGAAAAGACTCGAAAAGGGAAGAAGGTATACGTAACGAACACGGAATTTCCCTTTTATACTGAACTGAAAAGCCTTGCCTCAAAATTGAATGTACATGCGCAATCGCAAGTCTTTAAAAAGCTCAGGGGAATTGGTGAGGTGAAGTTGATTCTGATCAGCGGGCTTTTTCTGAATTACTCAAAGAGTAAAGTGGACATGATACTCGTGGTCAATAATGTAAATCGGACTAAGTTGCGTCACGCGATACAGTATCTAGAAGCCGAAGTAGGGAAAGAGATTCAATTCGTGTTGATGAATTCCGAGGAACTGCATTATCGGTTGAATATGCTTGATCGGTTTTTCGTGGAGTTTCTCGAGGGGCCCTATGAGGAAGTAATCAATAAGGTTCCTGAATTGAAGCGCTTTATCGCTGGGATACACAAATAACTCTCTCGAGCAGAACAAGAGTATGGAATTCTTTGGAGCGCTGCTGATTGGTATACTCATTGGTGTCGGGTTTTTGCTTTTGTTACTTCGACAGAGAGGGATTATGAGGGGAGATGGACAGCAAGAAGTGACTCAGCGTATCGAATCATTGGACCGGCGTTTTGATGAACGTCTAGACCGCATGGCACAGGTAATTAACCATCAATTGCATGGTTTTCAGAACTTACTTGATAGTCGATTGTCTGATAACGCAGTTCATCTGGATAAACGGCTTGATACGGCTGCGAGATCGTTTATCGAGGTGCGTGAGCGATTGGCGCAAGTCGATCAAGTTAATCGACAAATTCTTGAAGTAAGTAGGGATGTCGCGTCGTTGCAGGAAATTTTGACAGCGCCAAAAATTCGGGGAGGATTCGGTGAGATGATGCTTTATGATCTTCTCGAGAAGATGTTACCAAAAGAGTATTATGTCACACAACACACGTTTAAGAGCGGGGATACAGTGGATGCGCTGATTCGATTAAAGGGTGGTGATATTAGCGTGGATTCGAAATTTCCTCTTGAAAATTTCAAGCGTCTCTTGATTGCCGGGACTGATGATGAGCGGCGCGTGGCTCGTCGGCAGTTTTTGAATGACGTGAAAAAACACGTTGATGCGATTACGACAAAGTATATCGTACCGAGCGAAGGAACTCTTGATATCGCTCTCATGTATATTCCAGCGGAAAACGTGTACTACGAAATGATTATCAAAGATGAAGAAGAACAAGGGCTTCTTTCTTATTTGACCGAGAGAAGAGTGATTCCTGTTTCACCAAATTCGTTTTATGCGTATTTGAAGATTATTCTCTTTGGTCTCCAGGGCATGCGGATTGAGAAGCAAGCTCAGGAAATTATGGGTCAACTCGGGAAATTAATGCAGAGTCATGATCGTTTCGCGAAGGAGTTTGAAGTACTCGGAGGACATCTAGGGAACGCGCGGAAGAAATATGAAGATGCGGAGCGAATTTTGGATCGTTTCGAAGACGAGCTCATACGGGTACATGGTGGACAGGAATTGATTTCAGAGCCCCCCTTTACTGAGAGGGACGCACGAACAGATACCGTATGAATACCTGGTTACGCGGACAATTACGGCGAGAAACCGAAGAGCCTCTTTCAAAAGTTGGGGAAGGGAAATCATTCTTTGCAAACAGTATTGTCCGGTCTCTCCTTTTGATGCAGTCGGTTCTTGTGTTGGCTCTTATCGGTCTTTTTTCTTTCTTTCTCCGTCCATCAGACGCACTGACGGTGCTCCATTATAATGTCTATTTTGGTGTAGACCTTTTGGGTATCTGGTGGCAAACACTTATTCTGCCTGGTATCGCCTTGGTGTTTGTTCTGTTGAACCTGTTTCTCGCTTATCAATTCTATACGATTCAACGCGAACGTATTGCGGCATACTTGCTTCTTCTTGGATCGACGATGCTGCTCGCTAGCGTGTCCCTTGGGTGTGTCTCGGTGGTTTATATTAATTATTAAATGACATTCCTGGGAGGGCAGTGTGGCGAGAATTGAGACAGTTACTACAGAGAATATGGTTGAATTTTTTCTAGAACCGTTCCTTATCGCTTTTGGCGTAACAACCACCATCCTTCTTTTGTTTTTTTCTCTCATTCGTCAATTTCAATGGCTTCGCGATCGAGAGAAATTTTGGATTCGTTTTGGTGGCATAGCTCTTCTCTCTGGTTTTTTTTCTGCATTGGTTTTAGATGGGCGAGTGGTCATGACTACCCCTCTCTGGGGATTTGTTCTGGGTAGCGGTATCGTCCTTGGATTTAGTATCTGGGATGATCTGTTTCATCTTTCTTGGCGGGCGCAAATCTTCTTTCAGACGGTTCTCGGACTCCTCCTTTTTCTTTTTGAGGTGAGAATTCTTTTTGTGACGAACCCATTCGGTGGAACATGGTCTCTGGTTTCGGAACTCTCCCTCTTGCCCGTGTTTGTGGTCGGTTTAGGATGGCTCATGTTGGTTATGAATGCTTTAAACTGGCTCGATGGATCAGATGGACTTTGCGGTGGCGTTTCGTTTATTGCTCTCATAACAGTTTTCTTTCTTTCATTGAAACCAGAAGTGTATCAACCAGCTTTAGCCATTATTGCGGCATGTGGTGCCGGGGCTGTATTAGGTTTTCTTCTTTTTAATTTGCCTCCCGCGCGTATTTTTGCCGGAACGAGCGGATCCATGTTTCTTGGTTCCCTTCTGGTATTTCTATCGACTGTCGCCGGGACAAAGATTGCTACGGCATTACTCGTTCTTGTTTTGCCGGTAGCAGACGCGTGTTTGGTTATTGCGGAGCGATTCTTCTCTGGTGTATCGATTTTTGAGAAAGATCATCGGCATCTCCATCACAAGCTTGCTTCTCTCGGTTGGTCTCGAGGACGTATCACACTCGCCCTCATTCTCTTTACGGCCATTGTTTCTTATTTAGCACTTCACATGAAAACCGGAGAAAAGCTTTTCGTACTCGTGCTCTCTTTTCTTACCGTTATTGTATTTTCTCTTTTTGTGGCCAAGAGGGTTCAAAACAACGAAAAATTCTTGATGTGAAATAGGACGCCGTGTCGGTCTTTGTAAAAAGAGCATGTGGGGAGAAAAAAAGAAATGGATATATTATTGCGGGGTCTTGATAATGGGACTCTGGTTTTCTGTGTTGAAATTCGATTGGTTTTCATTCAAGCCGCCGTATCCTCACAGTGTGGTGATTGGAAATACGCGATATGCTCTTGAAATAGCGGATACAGATAAAGAGCGCGCTAGAGGCTTGAGTGGGCGTGAATCTCTTTGCCAATACTGCGCTCTCCTTTTTGTTTTCCCTGAAAAGGGGCAATGGGCTTTCTGGATGAAAGACATGCGATTTTCGATAGATATTCTCTGGTTTTCTGGAGACACTCTCGTGGGAATTGAGCGGAACCTTTCGCCGTCATCAAAAGATATTTTTCGACCAGTAGAAGGAGTAGACAGGGTGATTGAAATGAACGCTGGAAGCGCGACTGATTTCCATGTAGGAGATACGGTGCGATACGAATATTGAGGTGTCTTTTAGTGTTGAAGGGTGTTTGTTGTTGGCCAGGGTTATGTATGTAACAGTAAAACCCCGGGAGTTTCCGGGGTTTTACTGAAAGGACAAGAAAGGACTGACAAAAGATATTTAACGATAGGCTGCGACACGAGCGGAATATTTCTTCAAGTTGTCCAGCTGATGACTGTTGAGTGTTTTTGACTGCGAGATAGCCTCATTAATCAGACTTTTCGAAAACTCAACAGATGTACCAACATGAACCTGCTTCTGTCCGACGTGTTTGCGGAGGTAGTCTTCGATGTAGATCTTATGTTCTGAAGTCAGTGATGAATCCGGGTTTTTTTCGAGGGAATTCGCGAGCGCACGACGCGCAAGATGAGTAGTCCCTTCTCCAGCAACGGCAGTTTCAACAAAAGAATCTTCAGTCTCGAGTGACATTTCAGCAGGGATTTCAGCAAGTACCTTTCGTGTTTCCTCAGCGGTGTTCGTGTTCTCTGGCGTGGTTGCATCGGTGTTATCAAGGGTTTCAGATATTTCTGATTCATCGATTTCATCAATGGATACCGTTTCTGTACGTTGTGAGTAGGAATAGATACCCAGCGCGATTGCTCCGACGATAAATACACTCACGATAACTCGGAGATTTTCCTGCAACCAAGTGCCAACTTCGCTAGAAGAAGTTTCCTCAAAAAGTGGATCATCTTCGTCTCTGTTCGATTCATTCATAGATTGTTCACCTCTCTTTCTAGTATTATCTTTTTTTAAATGACTGCTTACGTTGAAGCGACTGGCGGCTCGGGAAATCCAGACTGTCTGGATAGGAGCCAATCGACCCCCCTTCTCTCTATAGTAGATTTCTGTCTGGGGGGTGTCAACTGGACAAGAGTACTCCTTTGTGGCTAATACGAAGGTTTTTTTGTGTTTTTATGAGTTGATGCGGGAACAGAAGCATTGCTTTCGATGGGTGAGAAAATGGATCGGTGGTACTCGTGGCGAACACTCGTTATTTTTAATTCGCATGTTGACGAATACAGAATAGTAATACGCATAGAACTCGAATTGATTTGTAAGAAGTGTTGTTTTATGAATACATGAAACAGTTACTCAGGTATTATTGTATGGAGGGGAGAAGAAAGTGTGTGTATCATGTATCGTGTTTTGAAATATAGAGAAGAAATATTTTTAAAGTGTTGAAGAGAGAGTATGAAATATTTTTTATACGTGAATTATTCTTGACATGAATAAAAAATACTTTGTTTTTTTTAAAAAAAATACTATAATGAAATTGCATGAAGAATTTTCGTGCTCGCACAAACAACAACAATAAAAAAAGTGTTGTGTGCCATAACCAGTTTCCGTGTCATGGTTCAATCATGTGGCACGGTGATATATGGAAGGAGGTGAACATTATGGCAGCCAAGAAAACAGCAAAGAAGGCCGTAAAGAAGACCGTGAAGAAGGCGGTAAAGAAGGCAGTAAAGAAGACCGCGAAGAAGCGCCAGTAGTCTTTGTGCATTCAATACCAAAAGAAAAACAAAATCCCATCGTTTCGACGAGGGGATTTTGTCGTT
>CAYOHD010000007.1:0-16639 GCA_964403705.1 uncultured Bdellovibrionales bacterium
GGCCTGGGGCTTGGGGTTCGTACTGATGGCATGGGTATCATATTTCTTGTCCGGAGATTCCGGTATGAGAGGATTATTGGTGTGTGCTCTCGTCTCTCTCTGGGGCCTTCGACTCGCGTGGCATATCCATTCTCGGAATAGGGGCAAGACAGAAGATTATCGCTATCTCGCGTGGCGCAATGAGTGGGGGAAGTGGTTTTATCTTCGTTCATATTTTCAGGTGTATCTTTTGCAGGGGACTTTGTTGTTTCTGGTGGTGTCGCCGGTACTGCTCATCAATCGGCACATGGGGGCAGAGTTCGGTGTGCTCGATATGATTGGTGGCGCGATATGGCTCGGGGGTTTCTTGTTTGAAGTAGTTGGTGACGCGCAGCTGGCACGGTTTATTCACAATCCAGCGAACAAAGGGAAGCTGATGCAAAGCGGATTGTGGGCATACACTCGGCACCCGAATTATTTTGGGGAGGTGACGCAGTGGTGGGGCATTTGGCTGATAGCGCTGTCCGTTTCGAATGGTTGGCTTGGGATAGTTGGGCCACTGACCATTACCTTTCTTATCTTGAAAGTGTCTGGTATTCCTCTCCTCGAAAAGAAAATGGCTGAAAATCCAGAATTCGCCGAGTATCAAAGAAAAACAAGCATGTTTTTTCCACTTCCGAGAAGATAGACATTACATACGGGGAAGAAAAAAAGAAATTCTTATTTTAGTGGAGTAGAGAGATTTTTCGCCATATCCATACAAGTGGAAGCTATGTATTTTTGGTACACTCGCTGGTTTATTCAGAGATGCTTTGTGTTACAATCAACAGGAAGAACACATACAAATAAATGATTTGTTTTTCCAAAAAAGATATGAAAATGATACAGAAGTTGAGTCTTGTGATCGTCATGAATACTCTCATGATGATGGGTCTTGGGACAGTGGCGTATTTTGGTATGAAGAATACGACTGATGCGTTTAGTAGGTCTCTTGTGTTACCAATCCCGAGTATTCTGAAGTTGAGCAGTATGACGGAAGCATTTATTTTGAGTATGGATGAGGCGCGCTCTTATCACCTCTCTGGTTCAGAGGATTCGAAGAATGCTTACTTTGAGCACAAGATTGAATTTAAGACATTGATGGATGAGCTCAAGCAAGATCTCGATTATGGTACTCCAAATATTTCGTCGGAAGACAAGCGATTGATTGATGAGATGTCGCTCAAAATAGACGCACTTTTCCTCCTCGTAGAGGCCGACTTTCGTGAATACGAATCATCAAACGGAGCGGGGGGGCAAGATACCAATCATTTTCAGAGAGAAAAGAATGAAATCATCACTCTTCTGAGGCAATACCGTGATATGGAGGAAGAGGAGATTCGGTTAGCGCATACACAAGCTGAAAAAACAACCGAACGTACCAATATACTTCTCTTGGCTGTGGTAGGTATCTTTGTGATAGCGAACCTGATAATCAGTGGATTTTTGGTGAGAAGCATTGTCAATCCGCTGATCACATTTGCCGAAGTGGTGACGAGATTTGGAAAGGGTGATATGAATCAAAGAGTGTCTCTCTCTGGTAATAATGAACTCGCTGTAGTGGCGAATGCATTTAATACTTTGGCTGACAATATGCAACAATCCCAAACTGATCTTGAGGCGCAGGTTCAGAAACGTACTACCGAGATGAAGAAACAACTGGATGAACTGGAAAGAATGAACACGCTGATGATTGATCGGGAGCTTCGGATGATTGAGCTCAAAAAACAGAACACAGAGCTGAAGAATGCTCTCGGAAATCAGTGAATATTATCGAGGAATAGCGTCGTGAGGATGGCGGTAGACGCAGCCTCAACAGGCGTAGGTACTTTCCAATGAGAAGAATTCTCGGGAAAAAGCCATCTTTGAGGTGACGTGCTACAATGGTTTGGCAATTATTAAGGGTATATGTATGGAAGAAGATGTAGTGGAAAAGCATTCCTCTGAAAAATCAGCGAGAAAGGTCCGCAAAATGACACTGAAAAAAGTGTTGTCTTCGGTGTCGAAGATGGAGAAGGGAATGTTGGTCGGGGGTATTTTACTTGTGGTGCTGATTGGTGCGGGAGTCTATGTGTACCTTGAAAAGAAGTCGTGGTTCGTGGCTGCCGTGGTGAACGGAAGTCCGGTGAGTCGTTTGAGTGTCATACAAGAGCTTGAAAAGCAGGGAGGCAAAGAGGTGCTCGAGAATATGATTATGAAAAAACTGATTACCGATGAAGTGCACAGATTGAAGGTGGTTATTAAGAGAGCGGATATCGACGCGGAACTCAAAAAGACGGAGGAGCAGATTGTCTCGCAGGGAGGGACGCTCGATGAGGCACTGGCACAACAGGGTGTAACCAGGGAGGACCTGCTGGAGCAGATTCTGATGAAAAAGCAGATTGAGCACATACTGGGCGACAAAATGATAGTGAGTGACGAAGAGATTGAGCAGTATGTGAAGGAGAATAAACTCGCTCCGACAAAAAACATGAATGCCGCTGAACTGAAGAATCAGGTTCGAGACCAGCTGCAATCGACGAAGTTTAATACGGAAGCACAGAGATTGATTGCTGATTTACGTGAGAAAGCAGATGTAGTTCGCTATATCGAATATTAGTCGTTTACGAGAATCATGTCACAGGAATGGTCCGCAGACGCTGCTCTTGGAGGCAGCGTTTTGCGTTGCGGAGAAGGATGTATTGATAAAAACTTATTGATGGCACTCTAATCATTTGTGGTATAGTAAGAAGAGAAATAGAGCTTATTCTTTGAATCTCACGCGTGTGAATCGTTTTTTTGCGATAGAAAAAAATTTCCGACGTGGGCTGAAAAAAAGAGAACGACAGGCCTTTCATTTTGGAAAAAGTGTATTGAATTACAAGCGGTACAATCGTTTTTTGCGTGTCTTGGGACCCGGACTCGTGACCGGAGCGGCTGATGATGACCCGTCGGGTATCGCGACATATTCACAGGCCGGAGCGGCACATGGCTTTGGTTTACTTTGGGTATTTCCTTTTATTTATCCTATTCTACTCGCTGTTCAGGAGAGCTGCTCACGTATAGGAGCCATTACGGGTATGGGTTTGGCCGCGGTCATTAAAGAACATTACAGCAAAAAGCTCCTCTATCTATCAGTCGGATTGGTGGTGATCGCTAACACGCTCAATATCGGTGCTGATTTAGGGGCAATGGCTGCGACTGCGCAATTATTTATTGATATTCCATTCGCGATTTTGGCGATTTGTTTTGCGATCCTTATCATTCTTTTGGTGGTGTTTGTGAATTACAAGACCTATGCCAAGATACTGAAGTGGTTAGCATTAACGCTCCTTGTGTACCCGATCACTGTCTTTATGGTTGGACAGGATTGGGGGGAAATATTTCGCTCCACGCTTACTCTGCCGTCGAAAATTACTTCCGAAATGATATATATTTTTGTGGGGGTACTCGGAACAACCATCTCGCCCTACTTGTTTTTTTGGGATACTTCTGAGGTTGTTGAAGAAGAAATTGCCAAGCACAATAAATCAAAAATTGGCGAGGAGCCCAAACCAACCAAGCGCTTTCTTCGTAATTTGAGAATTGATAATTTCGTTGGAATGACACTTGCAAGCGTGACCGCCTGGTTTATCGTGATTGCGTGCGCATCAACACTTTTCAAAAATGGGATATTGGAAATTGACTCGGCTGCTGATGCCGCGAGAGCTATCGAGCCGCTGGTACAGAGTTTTCCGAATTCTGGATTGATAGCCAAGTTGATTTTTTCTGTTGGGATTATTGGCCTGGGTCTTTTGGCGGTTCCGGTTCTCGCGGGCTCATCATCGTACGCCATGAGTGAGGCTTTAGGATGGAAAGAAGGGCTGCACAATAAATTTCACCGAGCGCGTGGTTTTTATATCATTATTATTCTGGCTACTTTCATTGGATTGGCTATGAATTTCATCGGACTGGATCCGATTAAGGCACTGGTCTTCACAGCAGTTTTCAATGGTGTCGCGGCGGTGCCGCTCCTGTTTTTGCTCGCGAGAGTTGGGAATAATGAACAGATTATGGGGGAATACAGAAATGGTTTCCTTTCCAATTTTTTTGTCAGACTGGCATGTGGAGTCATGACTCTCGCCGTAGGAACCCTTTTCTTCTTCTTTTTCATAGGAGAATAATGGGTATAAATCTGATTTTACCCCTTGTTCCATTCGCGGAAGAGATTGCTTTGGGGGGTAAAGTGTGATATCTGAAAGAAGAAGAGTTCTTAGACAACCGAGGAGAAAAACATGAATAGGCAGATGGCGTCCGGATTAGTATCTGGTATGACGGAGAAAGGAGCTCTCTTCGCCGTATTTCAGAGGAGCATGAACACATTGTTGCCGATAGTAGGAACGTATGAGCGGTACACAGCGAGAGCTCTGAAACCTCTTTTTGATATTTGGTTTCAAGGCTTGTCTCAGCTTTTGGTACGCGAGGGTCTTATTCCTCGCGTGATACAGCATGACTGGCGCAGGCGATTTCTGACCTGTTTTAAGCGAGAGGACAAGCAGCTTTGGGGAGAACATCAGCCCTTGTGGCTTGCGACCAACCACTTAACCGATGAGGCCAAGTGGATGTTAGCGTGGAGTAAGATGTTTCTTCAGGGTTTTTATGGAGCGCGTTTGAGTGAGTCTTCTCGTTCGCAAGATGCGCTTCTGGCATGTCTTGTAGAGATAGCTTTGCTTGCGATTACTGATCTTTTCTTGGAGCGGAGCGCGGTTTTCTTACCGGTGTACGTTGAACCAGAGTTTCGTGTGAGACAGAAGCAATGGAGAAAAGCAGAGCGACGCCTGAGAAAGGTGGGTGGGGCATCGGAGTATGTTTCAGACACGGTGCATTAGGAGGCGCTTTCTCAGTGCTTGACATAAAAGTAAATATATGCTAGCATATACTTTCTAGTTCTTACATATAGGGAGAAGGTCGTGAAAAACAAAGCAGCATCTGCGCAAAACAACGGTGCTGCTTTCGCGGCCTTTCGAAAAAACTTTGAGCATCTGCTCGCCAAACATGAACTATGCATCGTGATCGATGAATCTGAACAGGTGTTTTGTGACCTCTTTCCATTCTGGTCTATCGCCATGCAAACGTATTTCGAGAACCTGCCAAGGATGGGAATCTCGCTGTCGGCGGAAACCAATACACGGTGGCTGTCACAGGCCATGGTTATCGAAATCGGTGACGCTGATGGCAGTGGGCTTCCGGAAGAATGCCGTCCCTTCATTGAATACGGAGAACGATTCTTCAGAATCTTCTTTCAGGGATACGGTGGAGGAGTAGACAAGAGCAATAAGGAGAATGAGGGTCATTTTTCTTATATCCTCATCGACTTGGCCGAGAAAGTTCTCAAAGCTATTTTCCTCAAAGAGGCGGCCATGTTTGCTTCGGTTCGTTCCGATGGACGGAGCGCGTGTGGGACTGCGGGCGCCCAGATTATCATGTTCCCCGAACGAGGGGGACGCATGCACTGATTTCGCGGAAGCGATCAAGTTTTGACGCTGGCTGTTTCTTGGCTGGCGTCTTTTTTTATACGTAGTCGGACGGAGTTGACTAAAAGTGAGAAAATCGGTATACTCATTTTGATAGAGAGCGGTGACGCCTCTTTTTTTGACCTTTAGCTTCTTATTTTTTCGTTGAGAATATACCTATGGAAATACGCAATATTGCTATTATCGCCCATGTGGATCATGGCAAGACTACCCTGACTGATGCCCTCATGCGTGAGACCGGCATGGTGGCTGAGGATGGAGGCTCTATGGACTCCAATGCACTCGAGCGAGAGCGAGGAATTACTATTTACGCGAAAAATGGCTCTATTTTCTACAAAGACACGAAGATTAATATCGTTGACACGCCAGGACACGCAGACTTTGGATCAGAAGTGGAACGAGTCTTGCGTTCTATTGACGATGTTATTCTGGTAGTGGATGCGCAGGAAGGTCCGATGCCTCAGACACGCTTTGTGCTCAAGAAGTCACTTGAGCTTGGGCTTCGTCCGATTGTTGTTTTGAACAAAATTGACAAGCCAGCTGCTCGCCCAGAAGAAGTGTCCGAGATGGTGTATGAGTTGTTTCTTGATCTTGGCGCGACGGATGAACAATTGGACTTTCCCGTGGTGTACGCCGTTGGTCGTGATGGAGTCGCGATGCATCAATTGAATGATGAGCGAAAGAATCTTGAGCCACTGCTCGATACTATCTTGAAGAATGTCCCACCGGCTTGTGACGCGGAACGAAGCGTTGAAGGACCATTTCTCGCTCAGCCGTTTAATCTGGGCTACGACAATTTTGTGGGTCGCTTGGCAATCGCCCGTATGTATTCCGGTGTACTGAAAGTGAACGATTCCATTTATGTCAAAAATGATGTTGGAAAATGTGTCCAGGGGCGTGTAGCGAAGCTGTTTACCTTTCGGGGTATGGAACGTGTTGAGGCCACGCAGGTAGAGGCTGGTGACATTGTGATGATTGCCGGACTGCCGACTGTTGAAATCGGGGATACATTAGCCGTTTCTTTGGAGCAGCAAAATCTTCCAGCCATCGCTATTGATGAACCAACCATTTCTCTGAACTTTATTGTGAATGACTCACCATTTGCCGGTCGAGAAGGGAAATTTGTGACCAATAAGCAAATTCGTGAACGTTTGGAGAAGGAACTTGAGATCAATGTCGGGCTCAGGATTGATTTTGGTGATGGTACTTACAAGGTGTATGGTCGTGGAGAACTCCATGTCGCTATTCTGCTCGAGAACATGCGACGTGAGGGGTTTGAAATGCAGGTCTCTCAACCACAAGTGATTATCAAAGATATTGATGGAGTGAAGTCTGAGCCATATGAAGAGGTGACCGTGGAATGTCCTGCGAGCGTGACCGGTGTCGTGATTGAGAAGATGGGGAAGCGTAAGGGTGTTATGACAGAAATCAAAGCCGGATCGGGTGGGTATCAGCGTTTGATTTTTGAGGTGCCGACACGCGGATTGCTGGGCTATCGGAGTGAATTTACGATTGATACGAAGGGAGAAGGCACTATTTATTCTCGGGTGATCGGTTTCCGTCCGCACGTGGGTGAAATCAAACGGCGTGATGTTGGTTCGATGATTTCGATGGCGACCGGAAAAGCGCTTGGATTTTCACTCAATAATCTTCAGACGCGCGGGACACTCTATATTGGAGCGGGTACGGAAGTATATGAGGGTATGGTGTTGGGAAATGCTATCAAGGGTATGGATATGACCGTCAACCCGATTAAGGGGAAGCAATTGACGAATATGCGCTCTTCAGGTACCGATGAAGCTATCCGCTTGACACCCCCATGGGAAATTTCTATCGAGCGCGGGCTTGAAGTGATGAATGAAGATGAATATCTTGAAGTGACACCACTCTCAGTGCGCTTACGTAAGCAACTGCTGACTGAAACTGATCGTGTCCGCTCGGTGCGGAAGAAGTAGAAATTTTACGAGAAGCGTGAGAAGCGGCATCCTGATGAGGATGCCGCTTCTTTTTGGATTGTCTAAAAACGTGTATACTAAGAGGGGTAATTAGTGATAACTGAAAAATATGGAAGAAGAGAAATGGGACGATGTGGATGACGTTGTCGAGTCAAGATCGACGAGTAAGGATGCTTTGACCATTGCTGGAGCAGTTTTGCTCGGATGTCTGATTATTTCCGGTACTCTCGCTTATGTTTCAGCTCGGGGAGTCAAAGTGACGGGGCAGATGGGTCCTTCCGCAGCTACTGATCAGACAGCCAAGCAGCCGGATGCGGTAAACGTCAGCCTTGATCAGATCAAGGCACTTTTTACGGACAAGAATATCATGTTTGGAAAGAAGGAGAGTAAGGTGCTTTTTGTCGAATTTAGTGATCCAAGCTGTCCGTTTTGTCACGTTGCTTCTGGTAAAAATCCAGAACTCAATAAGCAGGCTGGGGCGCAATTTACTCTGGAGAAAGATGGCGGCACTTATTTGCCACCAGTACCAGAAATGAAGAAAATGGTTGACTCTGGAAAAGCGGCTTATGTTTGGTTATATGCCAATGGACATGGGAATGGAGAGCTTGCCACAAAGGCATTGTACTGCGCGAAAGAAAAGGGAAAGTTTTGGGAGGTACATGATCTCCTGATGTCAGCTGCAGGTTTTGATCTCGTGAATAATAAGGTGAAGAATGACGTGTCTAAGTCGGGTGATATGGCGGATTTCTTGAAGAGTGCCGTCAAAACAGACGATATGAAGAAATGTCTCGAGAGTGGGAAATATGATGATCGTATCGCGGGTGATATGGCAATTGCTCAACAGATTGGCTTTAAGGGGACACCAAGCTTTTTCGTCAATACCACGAATTTTGCTGGGGCATATAGCTACAAAGATATGGCGCCAGCAGTGGAAGAGGCCCTGAAGAAATAGGTATCTTGATTCGAGATTCGAGTGGATATCGAATCCCAAGCTATTCAACAAAAAACCGCTCCCAATAAAAGGAGTGGTTTTTTTGAGATTTCTTTTTGGAAAAATGAGGTATCTACTACCAAGTGCGCTTTCGTGTTCAAACGGAGCTCGAGTGAAGTGAAGTTCGGTACCCGTTATTTCTTCTTCCGTCGTGTATCGTGGAATGCCCGATGGATTTCTTTGAGATGTTCGTTAGTGACGTGAGTGTATATTTGGGTGGTGGTGATAGAGGAGTGCCCAAGCATGGCTTGGACACTTCGGATATCCGCTCCATTGGCGAGGAGATCGGTAGCAAAGGTGTGTCTTAGCGTATGCGGGTGAACGTCTTTTACTATACCGGCTTTGGTGGCATAGTATTTGACGATACGCTCAATACTTCGAGGTGTCAGGCGTAAACTTTCGCGTTCGTGGTCAGAAGGATGAAGGGAATTTTTGGGAGATAGCGCGACAAAGAGCGCTGGGTCAGTATCAGACCGTTTGTTGAGATAGCGTTCGAGCGCGCCTTTGGCAGAAGGGGAAATAAAGACGATACGGAGCTTCTCTCCTTTGCCGCGGACAGAGAACTCTTCTTTTTCCAGGTTGATATGTTGGCAATCAAGATTTGTGAGTTCGGAGACACGGAGTCCGGCAGAAAAGAGGAGCTCGAGTATGGCTCGGTCACGTAATGCGCGAAGCGTGGAACCAGCCGTTGCGAGGATCAGCCGTTCTACTTCATCTGGTTCAAGAAAGTCTACCTGGCGTATCGGAGTGCGTCCGATCTCTATTTTTTCCGGAGATAGTGTCGCGATGTCTTGTTTTGTGAGAAATTTGAGAAAAGAGCGAAGGACGACTGCATGGTGATTTTGGGTATTTTTTTTGAGGGTGTTGCCCTGTCTCGTTTCTTTTCGATTCAGGGTGAGTCGATATTCACGTATGATATCAAGTGTGATGTCCTCTGGTTTTTGAAGTCCGGTGATTGCAATGAATTGGGTGAGACAGTGGGCATAACTCTCGAGTGTTCGAAGAGAACGCCCCATTTCAATTTCGAGGTGGTCCAGAAATTGTTTGGCTTGCTTCTCGAGTTGGGTAGATGGTTTCTGAAAGAGTGGGGGCATATATGATGAAGTGTTCAGGAGAACGGAAACGTCTCGCGGAGATAAAAAATGATTTTTGTGGTTAAGGATGCCGTGTATCTTGTTAGTATACCGCGGAAAACATGCTTTCTGAAAAATGAGAGGAGTGAGGAGGAGTTATCCACAGAATAAATACTTCTATATAGGCAAAAAACAAGAAAACGGGCACATTTTGAGTTGACGGTAGAGTGGGGATAGGGTAGAATCTGTTGTGTAATTCTTAGGGAAAAAGCTCCATGTTCACTTTTGGTACTGATGGAGTATCAAGTGGACTCAGACTGGTTCCAAAGAAAGGAAAACGAGTATTCGTTTCCCGACATTCTTCAAAAAAAAGGGTGAAGACGAAAAGCCGACAGATGGTGATGATGTGGCTCTACGTGAACCAGCAGGTCTGACTGACCTGCTGTCTCGTCTTCATACGAAACTGCATCATGGACAATCCAAGGTGCTGATTTTCATTAAAGAGGCATCTGGGTATCGTGTGGTACATTGGTTTCGGAATTACGCTACATTCTCGGTTGTGGCTTCGAGCGCGTTTCTTGTTTCTGCTACTAATTTTTCTCATGGGAAAGACGCGAATTCCTTGCTCTTTGGGTATGCTGATGGACAACAGGAATTGGGTGACGGAGCGCTGACTCACACGGCTGCTCAGGTAGGAAGAAAAGAAAATTTGTCACTGGTGCCATTGGCGGCTGTGAATCTTAGTGCCGACCCAGACCAGAAAGATGATACGACGCTGTTTGATATTGATGGCGTTTCTCTCCAAAATCAGATGGTGCTTTCCTTGCAAGCAGGAAGTCATTCGGCTATGGCAAAGGATCCCGAAGAAGATGGTGGAGTAAAAATTTACACTGTACTCTCCGGGGATACGGTGAGTGGTATTGCGGCTCAATACGGTATTACAGCGAATACCATCTTATGGGCGAATGATCTTGATAATCCAGATGAGATTAAACCAGGGGACCAGATCTTTATTTTGCCAGTAGCTGGCCTTTCGTATGTGGTAAGACAAGGAGATACTCTGGAATCGATTGCATCAAAATACAAGGCAGAGAAAGAGAAGATTATTTCATTTAATAGTTTGCCAGCGAATGGCGAGATTGCGGTTGGAGACTCACTGATTATTCCGGATGGTCAGAAGGACGAGCCTGTTTCACCAAGTGCAACTGCAAATGCGGGAAGTCTTGCTCGGAGGCAATATGCCACCACGGGTGGTGGTACCGCAACGGATATTTCAGGATACCGAACACTGGATGGACGCGCGGGCACAGGACATCGGTTTCCATATGGATGGTGTACCTGGTATGTCTCGCAGAAGCGCTATGTTCCTTGGGGAGGGAACGCGGGAACTTGGTTGTATAACGCAAAATCATTGGGGTACAAAACAGGAAGAAGTCCTCGGCCAGGAGCTATCATGGTGACCACTGAAAACCGGTACTATGGGCATGTGGCTCTGGTGGAAAAGGTGAATGGCGACACAATTACCGTGAGCGAGATGAATTATGTTCGGTGGGGGAAGATGAGTCGGCGCACTCTCTCGGCTTCGAGCAGGGCAATCAAGGGCTTTATTTATTAGCGAGCATAACCATGACAACAAAGTGTTGTCTGTGAGAGAGAATACGCGTGATGTATCGAGTCACGTGTATTCTTTTTTTTTCATTTCTTTTAGGGTATACTGTAAATGAAATTGTCTATGGGAAGAAACAAAAAGGTATACATATTTTTTGGAGTGGTGTTTTTTTTGTGTGCTCTTTTTTGGTTGGCTCCGCATATAGGTCTTGCGGCGGGTGATGCTCCGAAAGAAGATAGCGGTGGCGGTTTTTTTGGAGCAATCTTGAGTGGTATTAAGGGCGCCGTATCATGGATACTCTATACGCTTGTTTTTACTCCGCTGACCTGGTTTGTCACAGTGGCGGTTGCCCTGTTTGGTTTCGCGGTCAATGCAGACCTTATTTCTGGTCCTACGGGACTTTTGAATCATCCGGAGATTTATGAGCTCTGGAAGTTCATCCGTGATTTCTGTAATATCTTTTTCATTCTGATGCTGTTGATCGGAGCCTTCTCGATGGTTTTCCAGTTGAGCAGTTATAACGCGAAAAAAACGCTGTTGAGTATTATTTTGATGGCACTCTTTGTGAATTTTAGTTTTCCTCTCTCTCGGGTATTGATTGATGTCTCTAATGTCCCAACCTATTTCTTTATTCAGCAGATCTTGGGGTCAGGCGGAGGGAGCACGCTGTCTGAGGCTACGAGTAAATCTCTCCTGGGTGCAGCTCATATGGAAGAGTTACTTCTGGGAACAGAGGGTTCAAGTGCGACTGTTTCGCGTCTTGTTGTAGCAATTATCTTCATGTTTTTATTTGCCGTGGCGTTGGCTATTCTTGCTGTTTTATTTGTCATTCGAGTGGTTTCTTTGGTAGTTTTGGTGATTTTTTCGCCGATTGGATTTATGAAATTCGTCCCTGGCCTGAGTGGCTATGCTGATGAGTGGTGGAAAAAATTAGTCGGCAATCTTGTTTTTGCTCCCGCGGCGATGTTGATGTTACTCGTTTCCATCCGATTTGCCAATGTTATGGGGTCATATAACACCACCATATCCACCGAGGCATCCACGGTAGCTGGTGACGCTGGATTGACAGCTATATTTGGGGTCATGATGAAATCCGCTATTCCTATTATCTTGATTATGATGACGATTTCGGTTGCCTTGAGCGCCAAGGTAGCTGGAGTGGGTATAGCCAAGAAAGTACATGACAAGATGATGGCTTGGGGGAAGAGAGGGGGATTTTACAATAATTCAATTACACGGGGACTTACTTCCGGGTTAAAACAGCGAGCAGAGGGGAACAAATATACTAAAATACTTACTCCAAAATATTGGTCTGAGAAGAGTAAGAATACCGAAGCGCGTATGGAGGGGTTTGGTCGTGGTGGATTCGCTGGTCGCTCTGCGGCGCAGGCGGATATTCAACAGAATCAGATTATTGCAGCAGCCAAGGCAAATAGAGAGAGAAATGTCAGTAACTCTGAGTTGCTGAAGAATTTGGATAGTGGTGACAAAGTGAAGGCTGCAGCCGCTGCGATGATATTGTCTGAAAATAAAGCAATCTCCAATCCGGAGGACCTCCGGAAAGCAGTAAAGGCCTTGGAGGCACTCGGGAAAAACGCGTCACGAGAGACGGGTAAACTCCTTGAGAATGCGCGGTCAGGAGCCTTCAGAATGGATGCTGATGGTATTCAAAATCTGCTTAATAGCGAGGCTTTTGCTCAGCGTGACGCGGACAATAATGCCATAAAAAATGCGGATGGCAGCTATGCAGTCGACGAGAGCTCAAATCTCTATCGAGACTTCTCCTCGAAGATGCGCGGTGAGGGGCAGGTGAAATCTTTCGCGGACTATCGTATCAAAATGGAAACCAATCGGGTGGCTGCAACTGGTGCTACGCCAGATGAGGCAAAGATTCGGAAGGATGTGTACAATGATACCATCGGCAAGCTTTCATTCCTTGATCTGGCGAAGCAGAGTAGTGTACACGATTCCTTGGGGACGGATAAGGAGTTGCAAGCCTATATGCAAGATTACGCAGATAAATACAAGAAGAATTACGAGAAGACCATGGAGAGAATGTCTGCTGCAGATCAGGACAAGTGGACTCAAGCTGGAGTTATCCCAACGCCAACCCCTTCTGCTGCTCCGAGTCCAAATACTTCTCCAAGCGCCGCCCAGAGTCAGAGAGAGAAGCTACGAGAAGTCGGTCAACGGAATAATCGTCGTGCCTAATTTTTTCCGAGGAATATGCAAACTGAGCTTCCCAATGAATTCTATCCTTTGTTAGCAGGCTATTATGACGAGTCTGATTTCGAGGCATACCGGTCTATGTGGAGGGCATTTCGCGAGCTTCCTGAGTTTTCTCGTAATCTACTGACCTCTGAAGAATTGCCTCTCGCGCTCAAGGCTCTGTCTGAACGATTTGGTTTTGACCAATCGACTACCGCATTCGTCTCAGTGTTGGTGAGAAAGCTCATCTTTCGAGAGTGGGACGAAACACAATCTCGGGCGGAACTTGTTGCCTGGTGTCAGGAATTTGACACGAAAAATACCTCACGTTGTGAAGAAATACTGGAGGTGATTAAGAGTGACGTCCTGACTATTGTTCCGAAAGAAGAAGAGAAGGCTGGAGAGGAAGATGCTCCTGTGACCATACGCATGACTCTCTTGGAAGCGCTTTCAAAATATCCTCAACTTGGGCAGCAAACAATCACTGAAACCCGCATTAAGTTGAAGACCAGCACGGAGCTTGTTCGTGGGTCACTTATAAACTGGTTGAAGTGTTATCGCGAAGAACTCGGTGTTGGTTATCATGATGCGATATTGCGAGGACAATTTTTGTTTCGTTCTCAGAATGGACTGAGATTGACAGGTGAAGAACATGGACGTATTGAGATTCTCTTGCGTTCTATTGAGGATCGTGAGGCCGTAGAAATTGATACCGTACATCAGGTACTTATTTTTCCACCCGTTCTTGGTTCGAAGAATCCACAATCAGAGCAAGAGAAATCCCTGGTATCGAAGGCTCCTCTTGCTCCTCTTGCTCCTATCGCACCTCCTCTGCCGATGCCAGTCCCAATGAAAGAGAAGCAGATTGTGTCTATTGTACCTCCAGAAAAAGAAATACCTCGACCAGTGTTAGGCGAAACTGGATCCTTGCATGTGCTGAATAAGGCTCAATTCTCCCCATCCAATCAAACCCTCGGTATGCTCCATTTCTCTTCTAAGCATGTATTGCCTGTAGAAAAGGAAATTCAGTCATACAACCAGGAAACGGCAAAGAATTCCGGACCTCTTCTGTCAGGAAAGACTGATGTTTCTGTATCACCCGTACCACCCGTAGCGTCAACAGTTCAAATGGATACAGCTTCTTCTGTTGTCAATAACCCTCCTCATCCGGCACCGGCACCGAAGCGAGATGTAAACTTAAATTATATTCCGAAGCCGTATCGCATCGATCCTACCCATCGTGACTTACCAGAGAGAGAGGAATAGAGGCATTGTGTGGTATACTTTTTTTGAGTCTGTATGATGCAATCATCAGTCCCGCAGTATATTGATGTTGAAGACAAGATTGTCGGGCCGTTTACCTGGAAGCATATCGGTTGGCTTCTGGGGATGTGCGCGGTACTTTTGGTCATGTACACGACTTTCGATTTTCAACTTTTCTTAATTGCTGGCGGACCAACCGCCCTGACTTTTCTTGCCTTTGCGTTTTACCGCCCATCTGGTATGCCAATGGTGAAATTTGTCTTCCATGGTGTCTTTTTTCTTTTTCGTCCTAAGGTATCCGTATGGGAACGTCCAGTACACGTCACGAATACTCCGACGGTAGTGATGAAGCGACCCGGATCAGCCATTGTTGAATCCGCGAGTGGATCACGAGAGATAACCGAAGCAAAATTGAAGGCTCTGGCTTCGGTCCTTGATCGACATATTGAAAAATAATTTTTTTTCAGGGAGTTAGGCTTTATCGAGAATAAAAAATATATCAAGAGAGCAACATGGAATTCTTAAATCCAAAAAATCAGAATCCCGGAACATCTTCAAAGAGCAGCACTCAGCAGTACGTCGATGTCGATGAAATCCGTGATGGAGTAGTAATACTCAAAAATGGTTCGCTCCGGGGAATACTCCTGGTCTCCTCTTTGAATTTTGATTTGAAATCCTCAGATGAACAGGAGGGTATTATTCTGCAGTATCAAAATTTCCTCAATTCATTGGATTTTCCCGTACAAATGGTCGTGAGTTCTCGGAGATTGAATATCGAGCCATATCTTACTCTTTTGTCCGCGCGCGAAAAAGAGCAAGAAAACGATTTACTGAGATTTCAGATTTCGGGGTATAAAAAATTTGTGAAGGAATTGACCGAGAGTTCGAGTATTATGTCAAAATACTTTTATGTCGTTGTACCATTCTCAGCGGTAGAAGATGAGAGGGGTGGTTTGAAGGATAAATTATTTGGATTGTTCAAATCAAAAGAAGCGGTTGAAAATCGACCAGAGCTTTTCCAGACTTATCGAAGCCAGTTATTGCAGCGAGTTGGACATGTTACCGCGGCATTATCAGCGACAGGGGTTCATGTCACCATGCTTCAAACGGAAGAAGTCATAGAATTGCTTTACAATAGCTATAATCCGTCAGTATTCAGTTCCGCTATTCTCAAGAATATTGATCAGATAGAGCTGAAGTAGAGGCGCTTAATCGGATAGAAAAAAAACATGAATTTGTTTAGTTTGAGGAATCAGAAGGCAAACGAGAATACTCAGGACGCTGATTTGTCTTTGGGTTCTATGACGACGCGTGATACAGAAGCGCTTTATCAGAAAGGAGTGGCTACGGTACGTGATTTGATTGCGCCTCCAGCAGTACGCTTGAGTCCGAATGTTATGCAGGTTGGCGATGTATTTGTGCGAACATACTTTGTCATCGCCTACCCGCGCTATCTCTCGACAAATTGGTTTTCCCCGATTATCAACCTCGATTTTTCCATGGACACGGCTCTTTTTGTCCATCCGGTTGATACGGCGAATATCTTGAAGCAGCTTCGGAAATCATCGACTCAGGTGCAGTCACAGATCTCTATTGAGGCTGAGGGAGGAAAAGTGCGTGATCCAATGTTGGAGACAGCCTTCCAAGATATAGAGGCTCTCCGTGATAAATTGCAACAGGGGACAGAGAAGTTCTTTCGTTTCGGACTCTATATAACGGTGTACGGAAAAGATCAGGATGATCTCAGTGAAAAATCAAGTGCTGTGGAATCGCTTCTTGAAGCGCAGTTGGTGTATGTCAAACCAGCTATTCTTCGTATGGACCAGGGTTTTGCTTCTACAAGACCACTTGGAACGGATATGCTGGATGTGGCAAACAATCTGAATACCGAACCGCTTTCGACTACGTTTCCTTTTGTTTCATCTGATTTGTCATCGGGTGATGGTATTTTGTATGGCATCAATCTCCATAATAAATCTCAGATTCTTTTCGATCGTTTCAAGCTGGATAAAGCGAATATGGTGGTATTT
>CAYOHD010000008.1:0-16382 GCA_964403705.1 uncultured Bdellovibrionales bacterium
ATCCAAGGCTCCCCGAAATATTCCCGGAAATCCAAGTGAATTATTGATTTGATTGTCAAAATCCGATCGTCCAGTGGCGATAACGGCCGCACCACCCGCTTTTGCTTCCCCTGGCATGATTTCTGGCACAGGATTTGCAAGAGAAAACACGATGGGCGACTTATTCATCCGAGCAATATCTTCCTTTTTGACTGTCCCTCCTTGAGACACGCCAATGAAGACATCAGAACTCACAAATGCATCCTGTAGCGTCCCGGAACGATTCTCCTTATTCGTCAGCTGCACCATTTCCAATTTATGTCGATCAAGATCTGACCGCGTCGGAGAAAGAATGCCTTTGCTATCAACCATCAAGATATCCCCGACACCAAAGAGGAGGAGAAGCTTGGCAATAGCCTGTCCAGCCGCGCCAGCACCCGCCACCACAATACGAATGTGATGTGGATGCTTTTTGACGACCTTAAGCGCGTTGATAAGCCCTGCCACAACCACCAAAGCAGTTCCGTGCTGATCATCGTGCATGACTGGAATATTCAATTCTTCTTTTAATCGAGCTTCGATTTCAAAACAACGTGGGGCTGAAATATCTTCCAGATTTATCCCACCAAAACCAGGCGCGATGTTTTTGACCGTCGCAATGATCGACTCAGTATCTTGTGTTGCCAATACGAGAGGAAATGCGTCTACCCCGCCGAGTGCTTTAAACAACATTGCCTTGCCCTCCATCACCGGTAAGGCGGCTTCTGGGCCAATATTCCCCAGTCCGAGCACCGCCGAACCATCCGACACCACCGCCACCATATTGGACTTCATCGTGTACTCACGCGTCTTGTCCTTATTTTTCGCCAAGAAAGAAGAAACTGCTCCGACTCCGGGAGTATAATACACACTCAAATCAACCTTATTCGCCACTTTGGCCTTGGGAGTGATACTGATTTTCCCTCGTAACTTCTTATGCACCAGAAGAGCCTTAGCCAAGATATCTTCCACTGCTTTCGTCTTCTTTTTTGCCGGGAGGGCTTTCTTTTTTGCTTTTTTCGATTGTCCTTTCTTTTCTTTCACTCCCGTTTTCTGAATCACCATAGTCTTATTTCTTCTTATCGGATTTTTTCTGTAACTGCTTCTCAGTCTGCTTCTCTGACTTTTTCTCAGGCATTTCTATACCCAACACCCGAACTCCATAATACACTACCGCCGCAACCACCAAGAAATCAATCAGTACCGCGGCAAAATCCCCCCACAGTATCGCTACTGAACCAATTTCTAACTTGGCATCCTTTAAACCCTCCGTGATACCGAAAACAATACCCAATACCGGATTGATAATATCCGTCACCAAGGCCGCCACTACCTTTGACACTGCTCCACCGAGGAGAAAACCGACTGCCAGCCCAATCACTCCTTGTTTCCGAATAAAATCCATAAATCCCCTCATACGCATGCTCTTTACTTAGCGTTTTACCGCTCCAGTATACACCTTTCTCTCTCTATACAGAAAAACGCCCGCTCACACGGACGTTTTTTATCAATATAACTACAAACGATACTTACGGCATCTCAACCACGCTGACCGTACGCATCTCAATCGGGGTCACCGGCTTCGAACCCTCACCTCCTGGTTGGGTCGGTGCTTCGGCGATTTTGTCGACCACTTCCATTCCCTTGGTAACTTCTCCAAAAATCACATAATTCTTCGGGAGTGCATTATCCGCGTGCATGATAAAAAACTGACTCCCATTGGTATTTTTACCAGAATTCGCCATCGCGACAACACCACGCTTATATTCCCCGGTAAAAGGCTCGTCATTAAACTTGTATCCAGGATCGCCCATACCCGTACCCGTCGGATCGCCCCCCTGAATCATAAATCCCTGAATCGTACGGTGAAAAATCACATTGTCATAAAATTTTTCCCGAGCCAAGAAAACAAAATTATTCACCGTTATCGGTGTTTCTTTGGCATGGAGCGTGATTTCAATAGCCCCAAGAGCCGTCTTGAGTGTCGCCACATACTGCTTGGTCGCATCAATTTGCATGGCCGGTGCTGCTGAATAGGATTTCTTATTGGTATTCATAGCTGGTGGTGTTGTTGGATTAGTCTGTGATTGAAGTGGCTTTTTCTGCTCGGTAGACTGTTGTTTCTCTTGATTCGCATTGCCCTCAGATTCTTTGGATCGACTCCCAAATTGCACTGATTGCGAAGGATCTTTCTCTACATTCTCTTTCTTGACCGATGGAGTCTCAAAGGTGCATCCAGTCAAAAGCACACAGCCACACAATATCCCCAAGTAAGGTCTCATATACATGCATACTAAAGAATAAGCATAACTTGCTCAGTATATCAGAACTCATCTGCTTGACTCAAGCGTTTTTTTTTGCTATACTTAAGTTGTTGAGATGCGAAAGCACGGGTGACTCACCCGTGTCTTTTCTTTTTCTCAACAAAAAAGTAATCATTAACAAAAAACTATGACGGAAATCCTCATAGAAAAGGACGGTACTGCCTGCTCTCCAGAAGGAACAGACAACTGCCCACATTGTGCGCAACGCGCACAGGAAGAAACAGAGAGTCACGAGACTTCTTTTGCCTTCCTCTTGGCACTGATGCCCCTGGTCGTGCTCACCTTTTTCGGTCAGGTTGGGTTGCTGTAAAAAATAATCAGCCCGACTCAAAGACCAAACCAAAAACAAAAGCCATGCTTCATCGCCTCTGGCTTTTCTTTTTTTCTCCCCTCAACTTTTCTCTTCTTTTTAGTACGGTGGATCAAAAAAACGACACGGAATGGTGTCGTTTTTTGTTTCAATAGCGAGTATTTTATGATGAGCTTCCTTCTTGCTTCACTTTTCGATAATAGAACTCCACATCTTTGATCCATTTTTCCACACTCACGCTCCCGTGCCCAGCACAGTCCCAACCGCATTTCCACACCACCATCTCACGCGGTGTCTCCAAATTGTGCTCAAGAATCAGTGTATCAATACGCTTGCCAACGGTTCGTATCGCTTCTTTGGGAGTATCAAAACAGGTATACCCATCCCAAGTGATGTTCTGACTCTTCCCTCGATAACCCCAATAGTTAAAACAGTCCTTTCCTTCCTTCTTCGGCACCCGCTTCCCCCAATTGCTCTCTTTTTTCGCAATACCGACAAGAAAAGCCGCGGTATCCTGATTTTGTTCCGAAATATACGGTGCCATACGTTCGAGAGGGAAACCTTTGGCAAGTTTCTTCACCCGTCTTTCCAGTGCTGCGTCTCCCGTTTTGACTATCGATGGCCGCTCAATGGTTGCGTACCCTTGCGCCACTGATTGGGCATTGGCTGCCAAAAGCCACGCCATCCCCAGTCCTAAAGATACAACCACTGCGAAGAAAAAATCCGTCGAAACAAGCGTATGCTCATTCAACAGAAATCGGTTTGGTGTTGTGATATTTTTTTGTGATTTTTTCATACTATGATTTTTGTTCTCAAACAAAGGAAAAGGCGGGAACCCTCTGTATATCAGGTCACCCGCCTTCTCATTTGTATTTCCATTATAGCAGATTCTAAGCCAAAAAGCAAGAATTTTGATCCTACTTGAGAAAGCTTATTTTGTTCGCAGATACGCTTGTCGCACATGTTCAGGAAAACGCTCAATGGCGTAACGCAGCATCGTGCGTGGCATTTCGCAGGCATGACAATCAAGAAAGCCCATCAGAGGCTCTGTGCCGCAACGTTTACCAACTTCACGCAGCATCCAGCCGACGGCCTTCTGAATCAGGTCATGAGAATCATACAAGAGTATTTCCGCTATCTCAAAGCATTCTTGATGTTTTCCTCTCCTGATCCAGGCAAAAGTCGACACAATAGCAATACGCCGTTCCCAAAGCGACTGGCTCTTCGCCAAGCGCCGCAAAAGGCCGCTATCCGAGCCTGATTCTACCAGATATTCACCCACAATACCCGGGGCCGTCACATCGACCAGATCCCAATTATTGATTCTCGCAGTATGTGCCAGATAAAAATCAAATATTTCCCTTTTTTGAGCTATTTCTGATATTGAAAACCGGTACGTCAGTATCAAAAGTCCTGTCAGACGATGCTCATGCCACGGGCTTATCAAGAGCTTTTTCACCTCAGAGAAAGGCAGATATTGGTACTTTTTGGCTAGAATACGCTGTTTTGGCACAGTTACTCCCAAAAAACGGTCTCCCTCACCGTATTCCCCTGGTCCCGTTTTGAAAAACCGAGCTAATACCAGAGATTTTCCCTTATCTGAAGCCTCTTTAAGACTTTCAATGACTTCTTGGGCCGTCATAGAATGTTGAATTTGATGGCTTATGTAAGCCAGTATATCATACTATGGCTTATAATCAACCATTTTCTGTTTCAAATAACACAACAGCCCATCCGTACTTCTTTTCTCACTTTTTTGCTATTGACTTTTTGACTTTTTTTTGCTATAATAGAAAGTTGCAAATTGAGTGGTGAAAGGAGCAATCCGGAAGCCAATAACAGGTTCGCGCGCTAGGCAACACCCGCGCATTGACAATTGAAAACTGAAAAGGAGAACGTGATGTTTGATTGGATTAGCAAAGCATTTGGTGCCGGTAAGGCACTCGAGTTTGCGGGCAGCCTCTTGAAAGACGGCGCTCAACAACAAGTCACGGGGTGGCTTGGCTTCTCACTCGATGATGAAGCCATCATGATGACACTCATGAGTGTTCTCGAGGGAGAGACGCATGACGCTGTCGAGGCATTCCTGGTTCATATCGGAGGTCAGAAGAATAGGCTGCGGCAAGTGCTGGGGAAAATGCAATTACCAGCACCCGGAAGTCGAAAAGAGATGGTTCCTGTACTCGGACCAGACGGACAACCCCTGATGCAAAAAGGGCAGTATGTTCTGAAGGAAAAAGTGACAGTGGATCCATCGATAGCCTATACCGACAAGGATCCGCGAGTGCAATTCCTCACCAAGCTCGGCGTCTGCATCCTGAAAAAAGGCAAACGTTCCAACGGCTTCAAAAAAGGGTTTAAAGACGGGGAAAACATGCTCCTGGTTTCGGGGGCTATCCTGGAAAAATCCCGGTGGGAACAAGCCAAGGTGGTCTTTCACGAGCTGAGCGCAAGTGGCAAGCAAGGTCTTGCTGCCGTGCAACAAGCCATACTCAAATCCTTCGGGGTTCAGGACTACGCCGGCTTTCTCAGGAAATCTGATACGGTGGTTTCCGAATGGGAGCGCGACCTGGAGCACAAGCAGAGGCTTGGGTTCTGGAGATGGTTCCCGACCGACAAGCCGGCCACGATGATTGTCTACACGCTCATCTTTCTGGTCATTGTCTACATGGCCGTGACACTCGCCACTCTTCCCCCACTCTAAGGGAGAAAGGAAACATCATGTTTGATATCCTGTATCGGGGACTGCGGGCGCAGTTCCTGTCCAGGTCGATTGACCTGAACAACTTCTACCGGGGGCTGTATACCCGGGTAATCCTGCTCCTCTTGCTAACCGGACTCACGGCATTGTTCTTGAATGCCACCGGACACAGAGGGGTCAACATCATCCTCGTCATCCCGGTCGTACTGGCCATTGGGTACTTTGGGTTCCAACCCTTCTACCTGCTGACCATCGCGGCTGTGGCCAAAATGGCAGGATTAAAGCCAGCGGCCGCTCTCGAGACGTGGAAAAAGTTCTGTGTTCACATGGCGCTATTTGCGTCGGTCTTTCTCCTTACCCTCGGCATTGTACCAATACGGGAGCATGTCGGTGGAGCACTGATCATCATCGCGTCGCTCGTTGTTCTAGGTCTTCTGGTCTGGGCTTTCAAGAAGGATGCAAAATGGTACCAGACATATGTTCTTGGTCTGGCAGTACTCGGTGTGGTCATCGGCGCGGTCAGTTTGATGTCGCCGGCTCAGAGGATCAGCGTCCTCGGGTTCGATCCCTTGCGATCGTTCACGATCAGCCCACAACAAGATCTCGCTCGTCGGATCCTGGACGAAGAAAACGAAAGGAGAGATACGGCTGCAGCGCAGGAACTCGCAAAAAAACGCGGGCAATCCCTGACCAATCAGGAACGCGCAGAAATTCGTGCGGCGGCCGAAGGGAAAGGCCCGATGCTCCAGCAAGGCAAAGCTGCCCTAGCCGGAGAGGTGGTCGTCTACACGCTGAACTCCCTACACCAGCCAGAGCAACTCTGCGGTTTGGAAGCAGGAAAAAGCTACATGTACACCATCAGCGATGGAAAATGGATGTATCTTCGCTACAAAGCGAATCCAACAGTGAGCTTCAAAAGCAATCTCGATGGAATGTCCGTTGAGACGAGCGGAGAACAACTGCCTTTCGCCGGGATGAACAAGGGTTGGGCACTCACCCTCAATGGCGCCCTGCCTGGCAATAAGGCTTCGGCAGATGAGAGCGGCTGCTTCACGGTTGCATTCAATCTGACCACACAGTACAAGGATGCCTGGGAAATTGACGGCGGGAAACATATCGTCAAAATCCGGCTCCATGCTGGAGCACTCGCTGCCCTCCGCAGCTGGTAGGAAGCGAGACGCTTGAAAAGCGGCAACGTGTAACAACACGGCGCCGCTTTTTTCTTTGCCAAGAAGAGCTTTTGCTAGAGAAAAAACTTGGTAATCTGCCGAATAAGAATGAGTGCGGCCAGTGCCAATGCAATACCGATGACAGCAGCAGTTGCCATTTTCTTAGCTGATTTGGCTTTATCATCTGCTCCGGCTGAACTCATATAGGCTAAGCCACTCACCACCAAGAGGGTAGTCCCTAAAATACCAATAATAGAGAGGATGAATTTCAAGACATTGAGCGCGGTACCAACAAGAGTTGGGCCACCACTCGGAGCAGCTACCCCAAAAATGCTGTAAATTTCTTTCAAGAACATCGGGGCAGCTAATGCAAGAGCAAGGCCGATCAATGAAGCAGTCATAGCAGCCTTACCTTGTTTGATATTGTTTTCGCTGGCGCCCCCAGTCATATAGAGAAGAGCTCCAACGAGAAAGAAAACAAGAGCAAGCGTCACGACTACACCCTGAAGCCACGGAAGAATACCCGTCGCTAAAAAAGATTCAAGCGAAGTGAATCCAAGTGGATTTGGTACCGTCACCGCTCCTGTGGCACCGGAGCCAGAACCTCCACCAGATCCTGCACCAGCCGCTGCTCCCGCACAACAAGATTGCCCAGCCCCACACCCCGCAGGAGCAGGAATTAAATCAGCAGGATCAGCGCATCCTGCCAGACAAGTACCAGAACGACCTCCACCAGAACAGGCTGTGGCTCCTGCACCCGAACCTGAACCACTTCCAGAACCAGATCCGGATCCGCTACCTGAACCTGAGCCACTTCCGGAACCAGAACCTGTAGCGGATGCGCTCGGTGGAAAACAACACAGTACTTCTTCGCCACCAGGCTGAATACAACTACTCGGACGTATGCCAAGCAAATCACCTACACAAGCTGAGTCACGACGACACACTCCTCCTTTATCTCCACTTTTGGTCACATGACAGGGTTGACCAACATGATCTTCCACAAGGGGAACATCTCCCGGATCCGGACTTACAGTCATACGAAGAGGGGGAGCAGCTGCGACAAAATCCGCAACGGTCATCCCGAAAGTACACATGAAAGAGAGGAGGAGCAATGACAGTAAACGCATAAGATAACTTTATGGGTGACTAGACACCAAGCCAGCTATTAATTTGGAAGATAGCAATCACTCCAGACAAAGCGACGATAAGTCCAACAATAGACCATTTCATATGCGCTTTGGCTGTCTCGACACTTTTTGGATCGCCCAAAGAGAGCATATACTGCAAACCAGCAATCACAAATGAAATGACCGTGACCACACCCAATACCGTCAGTATCCAACTCAGAAAAGTTGCTAACACACACAACACGGGCCCAGAAAAGCAGATAGCAGGGAATGAAAACACACTTCCAAAACTGGTTGACGCACTCCCAGTCGACAGACCGACACCTGTCGGAATACAGGTACCGCCATCAAGAGTGGTCCCCGCCGGACAAGACACCGGACCACTGCCAGAGCCGCTACCAGCTCCCACTCCCGTAAAAGGAGGCCCACCGGAGCCACTTCCGGAGCCAGAACCAGAGCCGCTCCCTGAACCAGAGCTACCACTGGAACCAGACCCCGAACCACTCCCTGAGCCAGATCCTGAACCAGAACCACTACTTGATCCCGAACCAGAACTACCGCTAGAGCCAGAACCACTGCCAGAGCCTGAGCCAAACCAACTCCATCCAGAACTTGAACCTGAGCCACTACCAGAGCCACTACCAGAGCTACTACCAGAGCTCGAACCGCTACTTGATCCCGAACCAGAACTACCGCTAGAGCCAGAACCACTGCCAGAGCTTGAACTCGAACCACTGCCAGATGGATATGCCACCGAACACTCAACCGCACATACCATCAGGCTCACACTCGGATCCGCCGCGCAAGACATATTATTGAAAGCAATCCCTACACAACCAGCACTACTAACATCATATGTCCCCCTATCATCATAATCTGCACAAACTCCACTCTTGCCCGAAAAAGCAGAGGCCGTACACGACTCCCCCAAAGCGAAGGCCTGATTTCCAAATCCAAAACATCCGATACATACCGATGTCAGAATTAATGCGCGCACTCTAGACATACAAATTACGTTACATATTTTATTTTCTCCACTATAACATACATTGAAGTAAACAAAAAAATATCTGCCAGAAGCAGATATTTTTTCGGAAACACTTTTCCCGTATACAAAACTAGAACGTTGTACTTGTTCCACTGAGCAATGCCTGAACCGCGGTAACAACAACCCAGCCGGCCAGTGCCACGAGCACTCCCATGATAGACCAGGTCATCTGTGCTTTTGCCTTCTTTTGCTGTGCTTCATCTCCAGCCGCGGTGAGATACAGGATACCTGAAATCACGAAGCCGATAATCGCAAAGACTCCCAAAAGACCAAGAAGCCAGTTCATGATATTGCTAATGATATCAAAGAGACTTCCTTTTGGAAGTGTCGTTGCTCCTGTTGGAGCGGTTGTACTCCATGCCGCTGAAGCAGCAACCGGAAATGTCAACACGGTGAAAAGAACCACATAAAACATATTTTTCATATTTTTCATATTCTCACCTCCTTTCTTTTTTGTCTGTTGATATTGAATTTTTGTTTTTATCTATCTCTCCTTGCCTAGACTTCCTATAAGAGAGAGGCTATCTGCTTCACAATAATCAGTGCCGCCAGAGCAATACTTGCTCCAATAACACTCATCACCGTGTACTTTTTCGCGGTCGTTATTTGCGTGGTATCTCCCGCTGCTGTTATATACATGAGACCCGAAATCACTAACGCAAGTATAGCAATGATTCCTATCGTGGACAAGAGAAATGTCAATATCTTCACAAGAATTGAAGCAAAGCTTGGCGCATCCGAAATAACACCAGCGAAAACAGGCCTGCCTGCTAGAAATACCATCCCGAGAATCAAAACACGCATCAAATACATATTACTTCATCATTGATTGTACCCGCTGGACATATCGCTGAGTATCTATAAACCCTCCGGGATCAATCGGGCACTGCCAAGCAGGAATTGATTTCCCTCCTACTGCTGGACAGTTTATGGATACAGCAAAAGGAGGTTTTTTTCCTGCTGAAGTTGCGACTGAGTTGCCCGGTCCAGCATTATAAGACGCAATCAAATCATCACAGCCCGTATCGTATGCCGGACTCCCAGAGACACTCACGGTTGTACCAGAGAGAGTAAAGCCGTTGCCGATATTGAATGTTCCACTATACCCGCCAATAATCCCCGCGTACTTCTTGAACAGATTGGCTGCAATATCAATGCTTTCTTTCGGGTGAGCCTTCAACCAATCACAGCTCTGCCCAGCAGTCGCTGGCATGAGTTGCATGAAACCACAAGCTCCTGCAGAACTATACTTACTCGGGTCACATGAGGATTCATTGGCAGCAATCGCGCGAAGAAGTTTCGCCGAAACGCCAGTTGACGCTGCAACCGCATCGAAATCAGGTTGGTAAGCATCACATCCCTTCGGTAAAGTCCCTGTAGCTCCAGCTCCGCCGCCAGACGTCCCACCTCCCACGCCACCGCCACCACCACTCGTCCCGCTTCCAGCAAGAGACTGTGTACTACACGTAAAATTAAATCCCCCGGCTGACCGAAGTCCGACAAGGGGGTTTTTGGCTGGATCAGTTTCCTGAGCGAAAAGTAAAAGTATCGTATTCACAATAAGCCAAGCGCCAAGCATCACTGAGACACCAATCAGTGTCGACTTGATTCCTGACTTTGCTTGATTGATCATACCTGGATTCCCGGTCGAAATAATATACCAGATACCCATTGCAGTGATTACGACCAGTCCAATCGCAACCATCACTCGCAAACCCCAGTCCATCACTACCTTCCCTCCGACTATAATATGACACAATGTACACGGCGCCATTTCATCAGCGGTACCAGTCGCTCGTCCACAAGGGACAAAGCCATCCGCCGATACTACTGCCGGCATCAAAAGAAAAAACGTCCCCAGCAGAAAAAAAATCCATCCAAAGAATGCTCGCCTCATATATTTTATTTTGTATGCAATATTTACTGAAGCGTATTAATACGCTGTTGCGCTACAGATAGGGCTGATTTGAGTGATACCTCTCCTTGATTCACGCTGCGAATCATATCATTCATGATTTTTTCAACCGCATCAGCATCTCTCTGCCGAAAATTCTTTGCGGTCAGATTCGCAACGGCGAATGGTCCAAGCACCGGGTCGCTTCGTTGCTTTTCAATCAAGTCGCGACGCGCGGCTGGCTTGCGAGTCCGTTCGAGATACTTCTCCGCTGGGTCAAAAGTAAGCGTAAAAGTAGCCGGATTTCCCGTCAACCCATTACGTAGAGTTATCTGACCTTGCGGATGTGGCATTGTCATATACGTCAACAACTGCCATGCCTCATGCTTGCGAAGCTCACTTTGAATCCCCTTGTCCGTTGGAAGTAATTCCTGAGCACTTGCATTCTCAGTCGAAATTTCATGATTTTTTGCCACTACAAAAGTCCAATAATCGGCATAATTCTGTGGAGCAATACCTTCAAAGTAAGGGAGCGGCGCGACGGCTATGTTCAGTTTGGCATTTTTCTGACGAAGCGTCTCGTAACGCCAAGAATAATTCACCATCATGGCCAATCGTCCTTCATAAAAAGCGTCAATCGAATAGTGCATATTCGGATTCCAAGTGTACTCACTCGAACGAACATTGGAAAAAAGCATATAGTACTCGAAGGCTTTCTGCGCTGCTTCTGTGCGAAAAAAGTTAATACGCCCGTACTGATCCTCTATTTCTGCCCCAATACCAAACATGAGTCCCAGAAGAATAGCTGGCGCCCGGTTGATATTGTCCGCGGTGCCAAACGCAAGTGCTGACTGTACGATATTGCCAAACTGATCTATGCGAGTCAGTTTTGGAGCAACTACCAAAAGTTCTTGCCAGGTCTTTGGTGGAGTTGTCACGCCTGCGGCATTAAAAATATCCCGATTATAATATAAAGCAAGAGAATCGACTGAGAGGGGTAGTCCATAAATCTTCTTGTCCACTGGATCAATAAAGTCATATGCGACGACATCTACGAAGTTATCCCGCACTTCTTTCTCAGTCAGTTGATACTCTGGAGCCGGAACAATCTTGTCCTGGAATTCACTCATCCACGAATTGCGAATCACAAAAATATCTGGACCATTACCCGCGGCCAGAGCACTCAAAAGTTCTTTCTTATAGGTTTCCTCTCCAAATTTTCGATACGAAATGTCTCCAACAAATGGATTTGCTCCTCGATATTGCTGAAACAACGGGGCAAAAACATCGGAGTCATCAAAAACACTCCACACCTCAAGTGGCATACGGTATGGCGTTCCTTTCGAATCATCTCTTAGGCCACATCCTGAAAGAGAAACCAAAGAGCTCAATATAAGGAAAATTCCAAGAATACTTTTTGTATATCGCATAGTATTTTTCAGCCAAAGAGGATAGCTTCTCAAAATAAACTTCAACATCTACCAAAATATTACGCTTTCTTCATCAAAAAAGCATAGTGATATCCCCCTGCCGGAAAACTCTTCTCCAAAGAAAGTCCTGATGCTAGCAAAAGCGTTTTGAGTTCTTCCGGATCTATGCGGAGTTTTTTGTCTGGCCCAAGCGCACTGGCCTTTGGATTCCACTCCATGACAAGAGCATGTCCGCCAGGCTTGAGCACCCGTGCCATTTCCGTGATGATGACGTTTTTATGTTCATTCTGAAAGAGCATGTCTTTCAGGATCGCCCAATCAACACTTGCTAGTCCGAGAGTCGATCCACCTTCACGCTCAAGATTCGCCCGTTTCGTCACGATATTATGCAAACCCATGAGCTTGGCATGGCTTTGAACGGCCTCAAGTGCTTGGGGCAAAATATCCAAAGCATACACCTTGCCATCCGGCCCGACTGCCTTGGAAAACTCAAAAGAAAAATACCCCGATCCACATCCAAAATCAGCCACTATAGCACCCGGAGCGATATCAATCTGACTGATTACTCTCGCTGGATCTACAAAACTCGCGCCTTCAAGATTCATCATACAAACTCTTTTATCTCTTGTTTTGTTCTTGCAAAAATTCCTCTTCCATTGTACAACAGATTAGTATCTCTCTCAAATCTCATATCGAGGGAGGGAAAGAAGTTGTCTCCCTGATGCCGCGCGCCGCGGCTTGATTTTTTAAAAACAGCAAATACCAATGGAGAGGTGTCAGAGTGGTCGAATGAACCGGTTTCGAAAACCGGCGATGGTGAAAGCCATCCGTGGGTTCAAATCCCACCCTCTCCGCAGTCAACGAGCAATCCGCATCTAAAAAGCGGCGCCACGCCCTTCGCGAAGGGCGTGGTCAAGAGTTCGAATCTCTCCCTTTCCGCAAAAACTGGTGTGTCAGGGACTCAATTTTTTATTAAGGTTTTTGCGGTGTATTAATAGCGTCTTCGATCTTCCTCGCCAAGATTTCACTGTAGCTATACTTTTTTCCATCTACCATTTCGTCCTTACCAACACTTTTTTGGTCTAATTCATCGCCAAAAAATTTTTCGGCGACGCTAAGCGCAAGCCTAGCATCATCTTCTGACGCTCCATGCATTACAATTTGGTCGTTAAGATTAACTCCTTGCACTACCAAGTCTTGAAAAATTTTAATATCACCATTGTATCCGGCATCTCTCAGTGCGACCATAAACAAAGTGAATCTTTCCGGTGTTAATTTGTTTAAATCTTTCACTGAAACATACGACTTAAATACTTCCTTGCTTCCTTCAGTAGTGCCATTATTAACTTTGAAAAATAACCAAGAATGAGAATCTTTTGTCCCTTGTCTAATTCTTATCCTGTCTTGAATAAAACGGTCGTCTTCACCAGCTTTCTTTTGAATTTCAAAACAAAATTTACTAAATGCATTATCTGACTCCTCGCTGATTAACGCTCTCTTTTCTTTATTTGCAGCCACAATTTCCTGAGCAGATTCACACATGCGCTGCCAAGGAGGCATCCTTAATTGGCTATCGTCAATCGCCAAAAAATTTTGAATGGCATAATCGGCGTACTCTTCTCTGGAAAGAGTTGAGAGATTCAGTCCTTGTTGTTTCGCCACTTTAGCCAATTCGTAGCCCGCACTAAAACCACTTAGCTTTTTCCTTTCTTCAATACTTAACGATTTGGTTTCAACACTGGAAGAAGTTTCTGATTCAATTCCAGCAACTGGACTTTCAGATGACTCTTCGATGCCTAATTGTTGTCTCAATTCTGTAATTTGTTGTCCATCGGCAGCCCGTCTTCCCCTCTTTTTTGTTTCTAATAATTCCTTTTCCTTCAGTGCAGCAACCGCTTTTGCTTTCTTGTCTCTAAGCTCCTTTGTTTTATCGCGATCAATATATTCGGGAATTGTCCAAATCTCATCCAGTATTTCAGAATTTAAACCTCGGTATTGTGGAGGAATACCTTGTTCGCTTTCCTCTGACGACTGTGCCAGTTTATCCTCAATTCTGGTCCTAAAGGAATCTGGTAATCCTTGAAAAATTACGTCTTTGGATGCGCCATCTTGAATACGGCTAACGTACTCGTTCACTTTTATTTCTCCCGCGGAAAGAGACCGTTTAACCTCGCCCTCTTGTTCTGGTGCCTGCGCAACTTTGTCTTCTGACGTTGACCGTGGCTGTTCTTCAAATTTCATATTTTTCTTTTCAATATGAGGCGAACGTAATCTCACCCCCGAGAGAGCGGGGCGACACCAAGCATCATCTTTTTCACTCCCGCGCGCTTGAACGCAATGGTAGCCAATGTACCCGAAACCGAAACAATCAGCCCCGAACCAAACTGCGGATGCAACACCATATCACCCGGGCGAACTTCACCCACTTGGAGCGGCTTTTCATTTGATTGATTCGCCTCTGGTATCTGCAGAGACTTCTTGGGCATTGAAGTCACTTGGTGACGCACCTGACTCTGAGAGGCTCGTTTCTGCATCATGCCCCCACCAGCCATTTCTCGCTCTTCGACCAATTCGGGTGGGATTTCCGAAAGAAAACGTGATGGTGGGTTTACCTGTGTTGCGCCAAAAATCGTTCTCTGTTCAGCGTAGAGAAGATACGCCTTTTCTTTGGCTCGCGTGAGACCAACATACATCAGACGCCGTTCTTCTTCGAGCTCCGTCGAAGAAACCTGACTGCGTGAATGTGGAAATACGCCTTCTTCCAGTCCAACGATAAAAACGACTGGAAACTCAAGCCCTTTCGCGCTATGCACCGTCATCAACTGAACGCCTTCATGACCAAGATCATCCGTATCCGATGCCAGAGAGACTTCTTCCAAAAACTGCGGTATTGCTTCATGAATACTCATGGTATCGTATTTTTTCGCTACCGAAAACAACTCTTGAATGTTTTCCACTCGCGCCAAAGCCTCTTGTTTTCCTTCTTCTTCAAAACTCTTCATGAGACCGCTTTCGTCCGCTACCTTTTGAAGCAGGTGTGAGAACAAAAGTCCCTCAGTATGCTCAATATATGCTTTCCAACGAGAGAAGAGATCTGCAAATAATTGTATCGCCTTGATTTTTCCTTCACGTAATTCAGAGTCATCTGATGTTAAAGCGCTCGCTATCGACAAAAAATCTCGTCCATCGCGCAAGGCAGCTTGCTTCCAGCGCTCCAGTGTCGTATCGCCGATGCCGCGCGGTGGGACATTGGCTACTCGTTCGAGCGCGAGACTGTCAAAAGGATTCGAAAGGAGTCGAATATAGGCAATCACATCCTTGACCTCTTTGCGTTGATAAAATTTCAAACCACCCACCACCCGATAATGCACCGAGCGACGCAGCAACATCTCCTCAATCATACGTGACTGGGCATTGGTTCGATACAGTACCGCAAAATCTTTCGGCTGGCGACCCTGGAGAGCGATATCCTTTTCGATAGTTTGCGCCACAAAACGAGCCTCTGCCTCTTCATCCTGAGCGGGACACAAAGTAATGCGCTCGCCTTCTTTGAGATCGGTCCAGAGCTTCTTACGCCGTTGATTCGCATTATGGTCAATAATTCCCTGCGCGGCATCCAGTATAATCTGAGTCGAACGATAATTCCGATCAAGTGTAATCACGGCTGCTTCAGGGTAATCTTTTTCAAATTCAAGAATATTGCGGATATCCGCCTGTCTCCAACCATAAATAGACTGATAATCGTCTCCAATCACAAACACGTTTTTGTATTTACCAGAAAGAGCAGTTACCAGCCGATATTGCAAAAAGTTCGTATCCTGATACTCATCCACCATGACATAATGAAACTGCTCCTGATACCGTTCGCGTATCTCTCTCTGATTTTCAAGCAATTGAACGGTCAGTCGGATCAGATCATCGAAATCAAGCGACTGATTTTTCTCCAGTGCCGCCTGATACCGCTCATAAAACTTCGCTGCTAACTCTTCGTAATAGCTCCCTGCCTGAAGTGTCAACTGGGCTGGGGTGAGGAGCTGATTTTTTGCTCGAGAGACCGCTTCCATAAGCGATCGGGGCTTAATCTGGTCCGTGTTCATTTCAAGCTCTTTCATAACTCTCTTCGCGAGTGTCTGCTGATCTTGATCATCGAGTACCTGAAAACTCGTGCTATACCCAAGTACGCCGATATCCCGACGGAGAATTCTCGAACACAAGCTATGAAAAGTACCAATATATTGAGGCATACGAAGCGAGATGCCTGTGTTTTGAGACAGCAAAGCTCCGATACGCTCCTTCATCTCGCCAGCTGCCTTGTTGGTAAAGGTTACGGCCAAGATATGCTCTGGTCGCACTTGTTT
>CAYOHD010000009.1:0-16317 GCA_964403705.1 uncultured Bdellovibrionales bacterium
CCCTGCATCGCGCACTTTTCGATATTCATTTCCCCAAGAATGAAGAAGTGTCACTCATCGCCAAAAAACGCTTCGCCTTCGATGAGATGTTTCTTCTGCAACTCAAAGCTCTCGAAATGCGTGCCCTCTATCAAGGCGCACATGCCACACCTATCCCTCCTCGTCGATCAGAAACACAAGACTTCATCGCGTCCCTCCCTTTCGTCCTTACAAGAGCCCAAGACGCGGCGGCAGCCTCTATCCTCTCGGACCTCGCACTCGATCGACCCATGAATCGTCTGCTCAATGGTGATGTCGGATCAGGTAAAACCGCCGTGGCCGCGACCGCTCTCCACGCTGTTGCCCTCTCGGGCAATCAATCTGCCTTGTTGGCTCCAACCGAAGTACTGGCACGTCAGCATTTCGAATCCCTCTCTCGACTCTTTGCCCACACTCCGTTTCAACTCGCGCTCTATACCAAAAACTATCATCTCCTCGATGGCGAAAAAGTATCCCAAAAAACACTCCTCTCCGCACTCGCAGCCGGCATGCCAAGCATCATCATCGGCACACATGCTCTTCTTGAAGACAAGGTATCCTTTCGCTCCCTCTCGCTCATCGTAGTGGATGAGCAACACCGCTTCGGCGTTTCACAGCGCGCCAAACTCCAAGAACAGAGCTTTCAGAGTGATGACGGACAATCTCTGTCAGTCCCTCATTTTCTCGCCATGACTGCGACACCCATCCCACGAACGCTCGCTATCGCTTGTTTTGGAAATCTCGACATCTCGCTGCTCAACGAAATGCCAAAAAATCGCAAACCGATTATCACCAAAATCGCTCGCAACAATGCTGATCGGAAAAAGATTGAGGATTTCATTCGAGAGGAAATGAAAAAAGGCCACCAAGCCTTCATCATCTTCCCACTTGTCGAAACCTCACTTGCCCTCAAAGATGTCAAAGCCGCTACCGCTGAACACGAAAAGCTCGAAAAAGAAATCTTCCCCGAGTTCAATATCGGCCTACTCCACGGCCGCATGAAATCTCAAGAAAAAGAAGCCGTGATGAAAGCCTTCAAAGAACGCGCTTTTGATATTCTCGTCGCAACCTCCGTCGTCGAGGTGGGTATTGATATCCCCAATGCAACTGTCATCGTCATCGAAGAAGCCGAGCGATTCGGACTCTCCCAACTCCATCAATTCCGAGGACGAGTCGGTCGGGGAGAACATCAATCATACTGTTTCCTCATTCCCGGTGATCATGCCTCTCTTGAAAATGCACGCCTCGAGGCCCTCGAAAAAAGCTCCGATGGATTTGATATTGCGGAGACCGATCTTGCGCTCCGCGGTCCTGGTTCTTTCTTTGGCACACGTCAGTCTGGGCTCCCAGACGTCGCTATGGAAAGCCTGACTAATATCAAATTGATTTCTCTTGCTCGTACCGAAGCCGAACTCCTTTTGGCTGCTGATCCCAAACTCGAACAGCATCCTCTTATACGACAATCCCTCACGCGCTTCATCAATCGAGTGCATATGGAATAATTTAGACAAAAGAAAAAAGGCAGCCTCATAACAAGCGCTGCCTACACGAAGTTGTCTGAGAGTTTCCTCAACCAACACCATCCTTAAAATAATACGAGGCTCCTCCTAGCCGCCTCTGATGAGTTGTCGTCGCCAGCCGGAAGGGTTACGCTCCCCTCCCCAGCATATGCCGGACCGCCCTGAGCCCGTCCTGACCAGCACCTGGCTGAGCTTGAACGGCAAGCCCGACAAGAATCACGGCAACAGTCGATCCGCAACCAGGCCGCTGATGATACGTCAGCTGAGGCGTATCGCTGTTGTGGCGGCGACGACTCACCTTAGCCACACGTGGCGCCCGCTTCTTGACGCCAGTGGTCGTAGCCGATACCTTCGGCATCACCACAGAGACTGTCCCCCCAATGACACCCGTGCCGCTGGGCGTTGCACGACGCAGATCAGGATTGCGACATTCAGCAGATGTCGCGCGAAGCAACCAATTCTGATTCTTCTTACTCATTTTTCCCCTCCTTCAGGGAAGCAATAAATTCCTCGCTCCGGTCGGAGAGAGGGATGAAACAACCTTCAAATAACTGTTTTTTATTATAGCACTTAAATAAAGAAGAGTCAATATACTGTTATTGACAAAACATTCAAAAGTATGCTATAAAAATTTCTTACTTTAACAAGAACAGCAAAGGAGTCTTCATGTTCGCACGATGGCACATTCCAAACTGGTGGCCATCGGAACAGCAAGAAATTCTCCGAAGGCTCCTCCAACAACCACACTCATCCATGCCACTGATGGCAACCACTGGGCTCCTCTATCCCAGCCATCTCATAAGACCTGACGATGAGACATTCCTTGAGAAATCTCGTCGATTCCAAGCCGAAAAAAATGGGGCATACATGCACATCGAATGTATCAATGCTATCATTCACCGAAGAGCAGAGACTCGCATGTCAAATCCCCATGAGACACGCCGCTATGTCTGTGTCGTCTGTCAGACATCAGGCAAAACCATTTGGCGCATTCCCGACGAGCCAGACAATGAGCAATTTGACTGCATCGCAGTCACTTGGTATGAGCTTCCCCCCTAATCCAGCACCTCATCGGTCGCTGGAGTTTTTTTATCCAAAAAAGGTCCGTACCTCATGACTCAGGATATCAGATACCCATCACACTACAGAGAATATTCCTTCTTAATTCTTCCGCATTTTTTCGGTCACCCAGAATTCCCCAAAATATTTCCCCAAAAGAAGTCTCGTCTGCGAATCAATCGCAGGGAAAGCCGAAATGAAAGCAACGATAGGAAGAAATATCCATTGGAAAAACATGACCAGATACTTGCTCCAGTGATAGCGTTTCGGTTTGGGTGGGAGTGATACCAATGCCATTGGGATAGAAATGAGCAGTCCTGTCATACCGAGTGTCATGAGCACCTTCGTCATAAAAGGAAGATTATGCGCGAGTACGCTCTCCTGAAAATCATGGCTCCCCAATACCAGCGGCAACCATCCAACAAAGGTGAGAATCATTGAGGTCGTCGCCCACGAATAATGCCCCTCAACCATCTCAAAAGAAATGCGAAGCTTCATAAAAAGAGGAACTTTTCGATCTGGCCACAAGGCTCGCATCGTCACCGGAAAATTCTCAATACCATAGGCCCAGCGACGCTTCTGTTTGTACTGATTCTGAATCGTCTTCCACCAGGTTTCCGCCAAAACCGCATCCAATGATATTGGAAGATGAATGGGTGTCACCTGATAGTCACCATGGAAATACGAGAGGCATTTCCAATAAATAATAGAGTCTTCGCTGATCATATTGACCGGCCAAAATCCCACTTTCACCAAGGTATCAAACGGTTCTGAATGTGATGAAAAAGTCACCATTTGCCGACGCGTACTCTGAAAGAGGTGCCAAAAACTCGAACCAGTCACCACCAGACGCACCACCGCGGCCGTATCCCAAAGATTATTATGATACATCGGGATAGGCTGATATGCCCGCTGCAAACGCTTCGGATCCGTGACATAGGCATGGGTCAAGGCAGCAAAATACTCTGGATGCGCTACGCTGTCACAGTCAAAATTAGAGAAAATAACCCGTGTGTGATCGATATCACGCGCATCAAGATACTTCATCAATTCACGAGCGGCATAACGAGCGTTCGAGGCTTTACACTTCATCTCGCCCCCTTCGACCACATGTGTCGTCACCAAGAAATCACGAAAAATACCTTTGAAACGGTTTTGAAGATATTCCACTTTTGGCACCCTGGTCTCTGGATTTTCTCGCTCTTCGGTTGCCAAGAGCACTATCATCTGCTCCTTGGGAAAATTCGCTTCCACTAACGATTGAATGGCGGGTTCGATGATTTCTGCCGGCTCACCCGCGGTCGGAAGCAAAACAACATGCACTATTTCGCGCCAATCCATGATCTGATGCTGTATCGGTACGAGAGCTTGTGTTTCCCGCAGAATCGTGTGTGTGCGTCGTATTTCTTTGCGCATCACATGCCGACGCCACAACGAAAAAAATGGCAAAGCCCGTCGATTGTCATTGAGATGAGCCAAACGTTCTTGAAGAAGACTCAGGTACTGTTCTGGATGCAAGGCGTATTGACAACGCTCCCACCAATCGATGCGTTTCCCCTCTGAAACCAGATAATTGCCATACACCGAAAGAAGCGAGATATAAATAGCTCGATGTACCCAATAGATATCAAAAAGAATAATAAATACCGCCGCCACGAGCGGGAAAAAATATGCTAGAAACGGCATTCCAAGCAAAGTGGACCAGGTGAGCGCCCCCGGCAGCATCTCGAGTACCCGCTGCACTCGCCGCTCTCCCGGCTTCGTTGTTTTTGGGTCAGGAAACTGAAAATGTGAATCCATAGGAAAAAATAATATCACCCTACTCGCTAAATACTCTTCAAGAATACTGAATTTGAGCCAAAAAGTCAAATCTTTCACTCCAGAATTCGTATTGACTAAATAGAAGATTTGTACTATAATAGAATGTTGCGCTTTATGCAACATTTGCCCTTTCCCAAACGACATTAGGAGTTATCCATGCAAACCGCACCCAAACTACTCATTGCCACGCTGTTCTTCTTTGTGGCATCCCTCGTCAGCTCGTCAGCCTCGGCTACCGAGCCCGAGAAGATGTTTTTCGAGAAAGCCAACGTGACGCTCGTCGTCATGCTGGCACGCGACAACTGCTGCAACCACACGGCCGCAGTAAAGGCAGTTGGCTGGGAGTCAACAAGAACGATGTTTGAAAATCGATACAAGTGCTACCTCACCATTGGTGAGGTCGACATAGCATTGGCCTGCTACCAAGGTCAAAACCCAGGTCGCATCGGGACGCGAGTCGTCAACATCAATCTGGGTGTGAACTCCTGCCCAACTGATACCGTCAGTCAGCTTGTCGGACCCGGCGTGGAAAATATCATCCGGGACTTTGAGCGGGATGGCTATCCAGATGGGTGCAATGCCGATGGATGTGGCGGTGGCGGAGGATCATCGAGCGAATGACCTAACCCTCGCCACCCAAAAAAAAACACAGGACTCTCGCCTGAATCAAGCGAAGTCCTGTTTTCTTTTTCTCTTCGCGCACGGTACAATGCAAATAATATAAATATCTTTTTATGAAACTCACTTTTCCTCATGGTTTTTTCTGGGGTGCTGCCACCGCCGCGCATCAAGTCGAGGGCAATAATCGCAATGACTGGAGTGAGTGGGAACTCGTCAATGCCGAGCGACTTGCCCGTGAATCAGAGCAAACTTTTTCATGGAATCCACATTGGCAGCGATTCCGTGCTGAGGCCACTAACCCACAGAACTATATATCCGGTTCTGCCTGCGAACACTACACGCGCTATGAGACTGACTTCGATCTGGCCGCTTCTCTCGGACACACCGCTCATCGATTCTCTCTTGAGTGGTCACGCATCGAACCACAGGAAGGTGAATTCGACCAAGCCGCCATCAAACACTACCGAGCTGTCATCCAGGCTCTCCGTGCTCGCGGTCTCGAGCCTTTCGTCACCCTCTGGCACTGGACGAATCCGACCTGGGTTGAAACAAAATATGGTAATTGGGAAAATCCGATTGTCGGTGAAAAATTCCTGAGATTTGCCGAACGAATGATCACCGAGTATCAAGATCTCATCACATTCTGGGCTATTTTCAATGAACCAAATACCTTTGTCGGTCGTGGTTATATCCGAGGAGACCGTCCACCAGCAAGACGCAGCATCTGGCGCGCCCGAAAAGCTATCAAAAATTTCCATCACACGCATCAAAAAGTGTACGACATGATTCATACGCATCAACCAAAGGCCACCGTTGTGCTGTCTCATTGGTTTGCGTTCATGCGCCCATACAAAAACCAGTACTTGGTTCGTCTCATCATTCCCCTCTTAAATTACTTTCGTAATGGACAATTCTTCCACAACTTAGAAGACTATTGTGACGCTATCGGCGTTCAATTCTATCGGGTAGACTATATCCGCTTCGGAGGCTGGGGAGCATGGGGAGCTATTTCACCTGTACCACTCGGAGAATGGCAGAACGACCTAGGATGGGATTTGGAGCCCGAATCTATTCAGTCAGTACTTGAAAACTTAAAAAAATATCACAAGCCGATTTATATCACCGAGAGCGGCCTAGCAGATGCTACTGATACAAACCGTGAACTTTTCATCAAAAAAACACTCCAGTCCGTCCACCGTGCCATAGCCAACGGTATTGATGTTCGTGGCTATTTTCACTGGTCACTCCTTGACAACTTCGAATGGAGCGAGGGTTACTGGCCCCGCTTTGGACTCATCCACGTCGACTATACCACCCAAGCGCGCACCATCCGTCCGAGTGCACAGGCCTATGCAGAAATCTGCCGCACGAACCAACTCACCATTGATACAGCTAATGGGAGCGAGTAACAACACCTCTCTCAACTCCCCTTGGATACAAAAACAGATACCCACCCCTGAAGGAGTAGGTATCTGTTTTAATTTGTAGCCCCAAGGGGAGTCGAACCCCTCTTACCAGGATGAAAACCTGATGTCCTAACCGATAGACGATGGGGCCAAAACGACAAGAAAAAAAGCAGGTCAAACTGCAAGGATATGGTAACAGAAATAGAAGAAAAGGCAAGTGTCCCCCCACTATCTCTTCCCACCAAGAGCGCAGAGTAAATTCTTCTTGGCGCGATTGACACGACTCGCGACGGTGCTCATGGGGATACCAACAATCTCCGATATTTCCCGATATGACCGGTCGAGATAATAGCGCAGGGTCAGAATTTCGCGATGCTCCTCGCTCAAAAGTCCGAGTGCTTCCCGGACATCATCGCGGAGCTCACGGCGAATCCATTTTTCTTCCACTGTCTCAGGAGAATCAAGGGAACGTTGCTCTCCTCCAGTTTCCACAATATCATCCCATGAAACCACCACCGGTCGGCGACTTCGCCTCCGAATCCAGTTTGCCCCTTCATTGTGGGCAATACGATACATCCATGGAGAAAATTTCCGTTCCACATCAAAAGCCTCAAGATGCTGATACGCTTTGACAAACACATCCTGCAACACATCCTCAGCATCATCACGACTCCCAATCAGATGCGCCAGATACAAAGAAAGCTTCCACTCATAACGAGACACGATTAACTGAAAAGCGGCTACCTCACCCCTCCTCACCCGCAAGATGATTTCTTCGTCACTTTCGACCCGATAAGTCATTTGATGTTTCCTTATTGACAGAGACACTTTCAAGAGTACACCCAGTATACACGACATTTCACTCAGATTCCGCGCCTCTTCTCTTTTGACACAGGCCGAAGAGAGGTGTTATACAAACTCTAGTCGTCTTTACAACCTGTAACACTTCTCGGGAGAAAACCGTGTCAGACATCTTTCAATCTCTCTGGTATACCATCTACCGTTCCCTCATCGCGTCCATCATCCGGTTTCGCTGGCATCGTCTCTGGGTGCGTGAAAATGAGTTTCACACCTCACTCAACATGGATACCGATGTCATGCGGCACTTAGCTATGGGAGCAAGCCCGCTTACGCAACTTCTCCTCGGCTTCACATCGATTCCGGAGTACCTTCGGGACCTCACCTGGCGTCGTGCCATCGCACACGAACGAGATCTGCTCGGAAGAAGAAACACCTACTCCTCCTTTGACCGCTTCATCTCCTGTCTGCGTGATATTCGCGCCGTTTGGCGATTCTATTATCCGAAAAAATCGCCGAATGCTCTCGCGCTCAAGTTGCTCGCACAAAGCCAGTCATTCGATCAGACCAGCAAAACAGCCTGGTTCTGGCTCGATCTGCGCGCCTGCCGAGACATATGTGCGATGATTACGGGAATCATGTTGTTAGGTCTCGCGCTACTCTCCTCTATTCTTGGAGGAACCGATGCTTTCATCGCTGCATTTACTGATTGGCATCTCCTCGCCTGGTTCTTATTGGGAGGTGGAGCTGGTGCGTTTTTCGCTGTCTTTATCCTCCGGTACAATCACTATGCAATAGGCTATCGGCGAGAATTCCGATATGTTTGTCCGCTGCTCTAAGTTTTCGTCTTTCATCCTCACGGGGAGCCCCTGTATCATTCAGGGCTCCCCGTTTGCTTTTACCTTGTCATTTCGCTCGGCACTCGCTAGAGTACATATTATGTATATTCTCGCTCTCGAAACCTCCTGTGATGATACCGCTGCCGCCATAGTCGAACAGACTGTGGATGGCGTTTTTGTGCGTTCGAGCGTGGTTTCATCGCAAATCGCCCTCCACACAACTTATGGTGGAGTTGTTCCCAATCTCGCCGCTCGCGAACATGCCAAAAACATCGTCCCCGTCATAGAGGCCGCTCTCCGAGAAGCCAAACTCATCAAGACTGATATCGATCTCATCGCTGTGACCCAGGGTCCCGGTCTCATTCCTGCTCTTCTCGTCGGCACGACCGCCGCCAAAACCCTTTCTTTCCTCTGGCAGAAACCCCTCCTCGGCATTCACCATATCGAAGGACATATTTACGCCAATTTCATCAATCAGACTCCCCAATCAAATATCGAGCATCAAGAATCCATTTTCCCACTCCTCGCACTCGTGGTCTCCGGTGGGCACACTCAACTCATGCTCATGCGAGATCATTTCCAATACGACATCCTCGGTGAAACCCAAGATGATGCCGTGGGTGAGTGTTTCGACAAAGTCGCTCGACTTCTCGGACTCCCCTATCCGGGCGGCCCTCTCGTCGCCAAGCGTGCCGATGACTGGAGAAGCCTCATTTCTGATCCCGCAAAAAATACACTGGAGAGTTCTCAAATCAAAAATCGAGAATCTAGCATCCTGTTTCCTCGCCCCATGCTCGAAAGTGGCAATCTCCATTTCTCCTTCTCCGGTCTCAAAACATCTGTCCTCTATTTTCTCAAAAAACACGAGGCTGATTTGAAAAATGAAGACTTCGTGAGCGAGGTCTGTCATGAATTTCAAGAAGCCGCGGTCGATGTCCTTGTTGGGAAGACACAGCGGGCACTGGAAGAATATACTCCTCGCACATTCATCATCGCCGGCGGTGTCTCGGCCAATGTCCGACTCCGTAACCGATTACGTAACTTAATCAGCGAACGATTCCCCGACACGGTATTTCTCACGCCTGAATTTCAATATTCTCTCGATAATGCCGCCATGATTGGCGCAGCTGCCGCCTTCCGCTTCGCCGCTCTCTCACCTGATGCCAAACAAGCCCTGACTGCATCCTGGCGCACCCTTGATCCCGATGCCAATCTTCCGATTGCTCCTCTATGATTATTACCCCCATCAAAACGCATATCGTCCGACCTGGCGAACAGACTCTTCTCTCATTTCTCGATTTCAATCTCACGGATCTTCCTGGATGTTCCATACTGGCTCTGAGCGCAAAAATCATTTCACTGTGTGAGAATCGCGTGGCCGATCTCTCGAGAGACAAAGAGTCCCTTATCCAAGAAGAAGCTGACTACTTTCTTCCGAAACAATTCCGACGCTTCGGAGCGAGTGGGACTATCATTCATCATGCCTTCATTGGTGCTGCCGGCATCGATGAGAGTAATGCGTGCGGCAAGTATGTCCTCCTTCCGCAGAATCCCCAGCTTGCGGCTGAGACTGTTTACCAATACCTCAGAAAACGTTTCGCGCGCAAACAAATAGGCGTCCTCATCACTGATAGCCACTCCACACCGATGCGTCGCGGGGCTTCGGGTATTGCTCTTGCCTATCGCGGATTTGTCGGCCTCAGGGATTATCGAGGGCAGCCCGATCTCTTCGGTCGCAAACTCGTTATGGAACAGGCGAATATCCCTGACGCGCTCGCCTGCGCCGCTGTCCTCACCATGGGCGAAGGCAATGAACAAACTCCACTCGCACTTTTCGAAGATATTCCTCACATCACATTCGACGAAAACGCACCCACACCAGAAGAGCTCAACCAATTCTTCGTCGATCTGGAAAATGATATTTTTTCGCCTCTGATTGACTTTCAGCACCTCAAAAAGACAAAACGCTAACAGGTTCTACTGTTACCTCATCTTGCAAAAGAAAAATCCGCGGACGAGGTAAGCATACCTGCCGCGAATTTTGACTCCTCCCTGACGTTACCTGTGTTCAGGCATCTGCCAATCGCTAGAGGCATGATCCCAAACAATCAGGCGAGCTACTCTGCTCACTTCGTTCACCGGCGGACTCACCGCCCGTAATTGAGCCGCCAGGGGGCCAATCTCGGTACTGATGACGACTTGCGATTCATCGGCACAGGCATACAAAATCATCAAATTGTCAGATGTTCTGTCCTGCAACACCCGACACTGGCGTCCGTCAGTGAAGGTCAAAATATCTCCTTCCCTGACCGTCGCAAGCGCGAGTTCGATATTCGCCGCTTGATCCACGACGACGCTACCCCTGTCAACTGGCGTACCTCCAACATACGCAAGCACAACAAGACCCAAGGGGACCAATGCAATCCCCACTCTTCTCCAAAACAATGGTTCCTTCTTGTTCATTGCTTCTCCTTCCTTGTTAAGTTGCAAAGTGAAACAAAACTCTTTTTATTTAAGATTTTATTATACATTATATATACATATTAGTCAATGTTTGATCCTCTTTTTCCCCTGTTTTGCTTGAAGAAAAGGGATTTCTTGTGTTACAGTAATTCTGCTATGCCAGAAACAGAAATCCCCAAAATCTATACTCCAGAAGACTGGGAGAACCGGCTCTATTCGGAGTGGGAAGCGAGCGGTCTTTTCAATCCGGATACCTGCATCAAGGCTGGTGTGACCGATACAACCAAACCGGTTTTTTCCATCGTACTTCCGCCACCCAATGTCACCGGCACTCTCCATGCCGGGCATGCCGCCATGCTGGCCATCGAAGATGCCTTCGTCCGTTATCACCGCATGCGAGGAGATCGGACACTCTGGCTCCCCGGGACTGACCATGCCGCTATCGCTACTCAAAGTAAAGTCGAAAAAATCATTCTCCAAAAAGAAGGACTCACTCGCTACGATCTCGGTCGCGAGGCGTTTCTCAAGCGAGTAGAGGCATTTGCGCAGGAAAGTCACGACACGATTGTCAATCAGTGCAAAAAAATGGGTTCTTCGCTTGACTGGTCACGTGAAGCCTACACACTTGATGCGAAACGCACCTTCGCTGTCCGCACTGCTTTCAAGCGAATGTACGATGATGGGCTCATCTATCGTGGTTCTCGTATCGTCAACTGGGATCCGAAAGGTCAAACCACGATTTCCGATGATGAGATTGTCTACCGAGAAGAATCGACCACTTTGTACTACTTTCAGTATGGTCCATTTGTGATCAGTACTGCCCGACCAGAAACCAAATTTGGTGACAAATATGTGGTCATGCATCCTGATGATGAACGATACAAAGAGTGGCAGCATGGGCAAACTTTTGAGACAGAATGGATTAACGGGCCGATTACCGCCACGATTATTAAGGACACATCCATCGACATGACCTTTGGTACCGGTGTCATGACCATTACGCCATGGCACAGCCTCGTTGACTTTGACATCGCCCTCCGACACAATCTCGACAAAGAGCAAATCATTGATGAGCAAGGGAAACTCCTCCCCCTCGCTGCCGAATTCGCCGGCATGGATATCGCAGAAGCTCGTCCACTCATAGTCGAGAAACTACGCGCCAAAAACCTTGTCATAAAAGAAGAAGCATACACACACAATATCGCCACTGCTGAACGTACTGGTGGGATTATAGAACCACAGATCAAACGCCAGTGGTTCGTCGCCGTCAACCAAGAATTCAAGCGCGATGGTCAGCAGACAACACTCAAGCAACTCATGCAACAGTCTGTTTCATCTGGTGACATCACTCTCCTCCCGGCACGTTTCGAAAAAACCTATTTCCACTGGATCGATAATCTCCGCGACTGGTGCATCAGTCGACAAATCTGGTTCGGTCATCGCATCCCCGTCTGGTATCGGGGGGAGGAAATATTCTGCGGTATCGAAGCCCCAACAGATGCAGGATGGGAGCAAGACCCCGACACGCTCGACACCTGGTTTTCTTCAGGACTCTGGACTTTTTCGACGCTCGGCTGGCCAGACACCAAAGCCACAGATTTCAAAACCTATCACCCGACCGCTCTCCTCGAAACCGGTTATGATATTCTTTTTTTCTGGGTGGCACGCATGATACTCATGAGTGAATATCTGATTGGCACACGTCCCTTCAGTACCATCTATCTCCATGGTCTGGTTCGTGATGAGCAGGGTCGCAAGATGTCTAAGAGCCTTGGCAACACCATTGATCCGCTCACGGTCTCCGAACAGTACGGCGCTGACGCGCTTCGTCTTGCCCTGGTCTCAGGATCAACACCAGGTAATGACGTCCGACTTTCCGACGAGAAAATAGTGGCCATGCGTAATTTTACCAATAAGCTCTGGAATCTCGCGCGCTATGTGGGAACCGCCACTCTCTCATCTGGGGCGGAAGTAGCCCCTCTACCAAAATCCGATGCTGATTGGTTTATTCTTGAAAAACTCAAGGTTATTACTGCCAGTGTGACTCGTCATCTGGATGAACAACACTATGAGCTTTCTCTCGCTACCGAAGAACTCCGAGATTTCACTTGGGGAGACTTTGCTGACTGGTATGTCGAAGTGCATAAAATCGAAAAAAACGATGCTCTCCTCCGCTTTACATTTGATGCCATTCTCAAACTCTGGCATCCATTCATGCCTTTTGTTACCGAGGCTATTCATCAAACCTTTCATTTCAATCAAAGCCCTTTCCTCATGGTGGCGCCCTGGCCGGTGTTTGAGACCACGCAGACCGAAATTGCCACCCAAAATCGCTTCGAACTCGTCAAAGAACTCATTATCGCCATTCGAAATACACGAGCTAGCTACCGCATCGAACCAGCCAAAAAAATGTCCATCAGCGCCTTTGGTACTTCTGAACAGGCCCTTCGAGACAATGAGGCTGTCTGCAGGCGGCTGGCGCGTCTCGAAGACATACACACCCTCATGAATGATATCGCTCCTGACAACACAATTCCCGTCCAGGCTGGACCACTCCGAGTATTTCTTCATCTTGATGGCATCATCGATATTGCAAAAGAAAAGCAACGACTCAAAACTGAACTCGCTGAGAAAACACGCTATATCACATCACTCCAAGACCGACTCAATGATCCGAAATTCGCTTCACGAGCACCAGCACATATCCTCGCACAAACCAAGACTCTTCTCGATGAAGCTAGCTCTGCCGCTGCTCGTCTCACAGAGTCCCTTACTCAGTTTGATTCCTAACCAAGTCAGCTCCACTCGTATCTTCCAAATAAAATAAAACCGACACACATGCTCCTTATCACCTCTCTCATCTATGGTGCCCTTGCTGCCGGCGCTGCCTTTCTTCTCGAGAGTCTTTTTCTTACTGGCATGCCACTTCATATCGTCACCTTTTTTATAGGTGCGTTTCTGGAAGAAGGGGCCAAACTTCTCTTTCTCTTCCAGTGGCAGAAACGATTTCTTACTTTGGTACCACTCGCCCTCCCTTATCGGCTTTTTCTGTTCAGTTTGTTCGGTATTGGGTTCGCGATAATCGAAATATCGCTCGCTTCCCCACCGAATATCAATATTCTTCTCTCTCTTACGAGTGTTCACACCCTCACCTCACTGCTCCTCGGGTACGTACTCATGAGAAGGTCTTCTTCTCTCTCTCACATTCTCCTTGGCCTCATATTAGCCCTCTGTCTCCATACCGGCTACAATCTGATTGTCGCCTCCTTGCAGTAACCCGAAACGGGATTTATACTAGAAGAGTATCGAATTACTCATGATAATTATTTCTTTTGTATGTTAAAACAAAAACCATCTTTCTTTGAAAGATTAACTGGTGCTCAGAATGTGAACCACGATAATTTTGAAGCCTCTGTTCCTGTCTTTACTCAAGATGAGGAAGAAAGTATCGCTATGAACGACACCAGTGAAAACTTTCAGCCAGCAGCGGCCCCTCACTGGGCGCAGCCTTCTTTCCAGCACACCGAACACATTACCGAACCAGAGATTGCCGACGGATCTGAAGGACAACTCACGATTGATGTCTACCAAACCGAAAATGACATCGTCATCAAATCCACCATCGCTGGCGTCAAACCAGAAGATTTGGATGTGAGTATCAATAACGATATGGTTACCGTCAAAGGTGAACGTCGGAACGAGGAAGTCGTCGAAGATGGTAGTTACTATTATCAAGAATGCTACTGGGGAGGATTCTCTCGCTCTGTTTTGCTCCCAGTTGATGTCATCCCAGAAAAAGCCGATGCCTCACTGAAAAATGGCATCCTTACCATCCGTCTTCCAAAGGCCGACACTACCAAAACCAAAAAAATACAGGTTCGTGGTTTCTAAGTATCTCTCTCAAATCTCATATCGAGTGAACATGAGAATATTTCGAGATGGAAACCTTGAAAAGTATGGAAGGTTTGCTTGCTGTTAACTTGTGTAAGCGAATCTTCACTGCGAAAAAAGCCCGGACTCGGATCGTGTTCTCTTCAGTTTATTCCAGTAGCCCATTTCGGGCTTTTTTCTTCTCACCAACTGAGCTGTTCTACATCCATGCATTTCTCAAGATTCCAAAACAGACAACATCAACCATTCTTACTTCTCATCTCTCTATCGATTGGGATGTTTTTTGGTATCTTTCCGTCCTCCGTCACAGCCCAGTCTCTGCCGCATTCTCTGACTCTCAAAACAGAGATTGAATCCGTAACCTTCTCACAAGATGACATGACGCCATGGATATCAATTAGTACCACTCCCTCTATTGATACATCTCGTCGTTCAGAAATTGAAAATACCAATTGGTGCAATGGGGATAGTTTCGCTTCATGTGACTTTTTCCTCTCCAGAAGTACTCGACGCCACACTATTATCACTTTTCACGCCGAAATCCAAAGTGAGTCCCTGCGAAATTCTCTCGCGCAGGCTTCCAAAGAGCTCGATGAAAAACCCTTGAATGCTATTCTTGCTGTTAAGGATAATATCATGACTATCGAACAGCCAGAACGATCAGGGTTTCAGATGGATATCGAGCAAACAGCCCAGGCTGTCATGGAATCTCTCCTGAATTCCGGCGACAAAACAGTCGTAGTCGATGCGCGTGGCTCTCTCCTTGAACCAGCTACTAAGAGTTCTGATATCGACCGACTGGGAATCAGAGACCTCATCGCGGAAGGAACAACCAATTTCGCCGGCTCCCCTAAAAATCGTATCTTCAATATCAATCGTGCTCTCAAACAATTCCAAGGAATACTCATCGCACCTGGAGAAGAATTTTCCTTTGTGAAATACCTTGGCCCTGTCGATGGGGAGAATGGCTACCTCCCCGAACTCGTTATTAAAAATAACCGAACTGAACCAGAATTCGGTGGTGGTATTTGCCAAGTCTCAAGTACTGTCTTTCGAACCGCTATTTTTGCTGGACTTAAAATCACGGCTCGACGCAATCACGCCTACCCGGTCAGCTATTATCGTCCTTACGGAATGGACGCAACCATCTATATCCCCAACCCTGACCTCAAATTTGTCAACAACACTCCGGGGCACATTTTCCTTCAATCTTCCATCTCGGGTACCCGACTCACCTTTCAGATGTACGGCACAAACGATGGACGCACTACCAAAGTCGACGGACCGCATATTCTCGAGAGCAATCCTGACGGCAGTATGCGAACTATATTTACTCAAGAGGTTAATGACAACACGGGTCAAAACTTTATCAGAGACAGCTTCCGGAGCAATTATAAATCCCCTTCACTTTTCCCTCATCCAGGTGATGAAATTCTCAAAACAAAACCCTCCGACTGGTCAAAGCGGCAATGGGAAGAATATACTCGGACTCATGCGCGCTGACCCTGCTTCTGACGCAAAGATTGACGATTTCTCTGTTTTTTGATACATTTCGGATGCGCTTTCATTTGCGTGGTTTGTTTTTGGGTGTATAGCTCAGTTGGTAGAGCAGTGGCCTCTTAAGCCAACGGTCGTAGGTCCGATCCCTACTACACCCACCACAGTCAAAGACGAGTTCTGCGAGTCCTCGTAGCTCAATGGATAGAGCAGGGGTCTTCTAAGCCCTTGATGCAGGTTCGATTCCTGCCGAGGGCACCCACGAAAAACTCTCTCGGAGTGTGTCTCTCTCAAAGAAGCGAATAAAGGGGTGACTATCGTTCAATGGTAGGACAATGGTTTGTGGTACCATGAATCAGGGTTCGATTCCAATTGACCAATGAC